>BEHZ01000012.1 GCA_002923335.1 bacterium HR23
CCGATCTCTGTGCGAAAAGGTGGGGGTGCTGTTCGGCAAGGGCGGGTTCCTGGACAGGCTGAACACCGCCCTGGGCCTCAAAGACCCCAACACCCTGGACCTGAACACCAAGCCCACCCCCCGGGAGGTGGCCGATAAGTGGGCCCGCTCCCAGGGCCTGCGGGAAGGCATCGCCTACTTTGAGAAGCGTGGCGTCTGGGTGAAGGGGCCTGTTTCCCCCAAGAGGTATTACGGCTATGCCCAGAACCCGCCTTTTGGGGGCATCCGCCAGCGCTTCTACGGGGAATCCCTCCTGCGCTACCGGCAGGAGATGCGGGCAAAGGGGGCCGAGGAGATCTACTGGCAGGACTACACCCCCTTCCCCACCTGGCGAGAGCCCACCATGTGGAAGTCCCCGCCCCAGTATGACCTGACCCTCATCTCCTTCAAGAAGATTGAATTCAAGCAGAGCCGGGCCTCCCAGATACCCCTGTTAGCAGAACTCGCCCCCCAGCAGGGGCTGGTGATGAACCCCAAGACGGCCCAGGCCAGGGGACTGAAGGAAGGGGACGAGGTGTGGGTGGAATCCCACAACGCCGTAACGGGGGAGACCCGCAGGGTGCGGACAAAGGTGGTGCTCTCCGAGGCTATCCGCCCCGATGTGGTGGGCCTGCCCCACCACTACGGGGAGGTGGCCCGCCACCCCTGGGCCGAGGGCCAGGGGCCAACCCCCAACACCCTCTTCTTCACCGGGGAGGGGTATGCCGGCATGAGCGCCGACAACTCCTTCCACGTGCGGGTCAGGGTATATAAGGCGTAAGGAGTGAGAGCCATGACAGCCCGCTTTTTACCCCAACGAGCAAGGACACGGCTGATGTGGGGTGGGTTTGTGGGCCTGGCAGCACTCCTGGCTTTTGCAGGCTACCTGGCTTCCAAGCCCAACCCCGCTGCCTCCCAACAGCCCACCCCCCAATACCCGGCCTGGGAATCGCCAAAACTTTTTACCTTCCCCGGCGACTGGAACAGCATACGGGCAACAACGGTCAGGACAATCTACCCGGCGCAGGCCTCTTGGGAGTGGGTAACCAGTCCGGAGCACCTGGGCAGTGCCAGTGTGCAAGCCGGCACGCCCTGCGCCACCTGCCACGGCAACCCCCTGGTAGGTCAGTCCAGCGTGCCGGGATGGGCAGGTCCCCCCGCCGACCACAAGCAGAGCCTGGGATGTCAAGCATGCCACGGCGTCCTGCGCCAGGATATAGGCGAGATGGGAGAGGAGTTGGTGGAGGGGGAATATGGGCTAGAGAACGACCCGATTGAGGGCAAACGGCCCTATGTAGACGTGCAGGTGAAGGCTGCCTACGATGCCGACTACCTGTATCTCCGCTTTGAGTGGGCGGCTGCCCGGCCCGGTATCCTCCTGGACCTGTGGCGGTGGAACGGGCAGAAATGGGAGGCGTGGGGCGGACCAAAGCCCGATGCCCCCAAAGCCGGGAGGACACCCAGTTACGAAGACCGCCTCACGCTCCTGGTGGGGCTGAACATACCCGCACAGGACGGCGCCAGGGTTGGTTTTTCCCAGGCCGGGTGCTGGGTCACCTGCCACAGCAGTCTGGTCAAAATGCCCTTGGAACCCACTGTGGAGCAGATAAAAGCCGATCCTTACCTGGGAGACAAGGGCCTGAAGAAGACTGAAGTCCTGAAATACCTGTTGATCACGCGGAAGGAGACCGATGCTGCAGGGGGCTGGAATAAGGCCAAAAGCAGAGAAGAGATACAGCGCCTGCTCCAACTGGGCCAGTTCCTGGACATGCTCATGTGGCGTGCCGCTCGCTCTGGCCCTTTGGGTTACGCCGACGACTTTTATGTCCTGGACTACCGCAACGCCGACAAGGGCAAGTCCATGTTCTCTGAGAACGCCCTCAAGGATGGGAAGCCCACATATATGTATGATGCCTCCAAGGTAGGCTTCAACGCCATACCAGAGGCACGGCTGGAAGAGCTCCTGACCAAATCCCCTCTCATCTTGGGTGTTACTGCGGTGCCCTTCAACCCCACGGCTACCTTCCAGATAGGGGATATCATCTCCCGCCGAGTGCTCACCACACCCGACGGAAGCCGTGCCGATATCCTCGCCAATAGCCGGTGGGAAAACGGGAAGTGGGTCCTAGAGATGCGGCGCAAACTGAACACGGGCAATCCCGACGATGTAACCTTGGAACCGGGCAAGGTGTTCACCATCGGGATCGCTATCCACGACGATATGGTCTCCAACCGACGGCATCACGTCTCCTTCCCAGTTACCCTGGGCCTGGGCGTGCCCGCAGACATTGTGGCTGTCCCCGTGGCGCAGCGCACTTCAGGAGGGTAGCATGCCCCGCTATGCAATGGTCATTGACCTGGAACGGTGCATGGGGTGCCGGGCGTGTATGGAGGCCTGCAAGGTGGAGAACAATACCCCCCAGGCCGTCTTCTGGATGCATGTCTTCCGCTTTGAGGAGGGGGAATACCCCAACACCCGTGTCTGGTTCCTGCCCCGCCCCTGCCAGCATTGCGACAACGCCCCCTGCGTGAAGGTGTGCCCCGTGGGCGCCCGCTACAAGCGGGAGGATGGCCTGGTGGCCACCGACTGGATGCGGTGCATCGGGTGCCGGTATTGCGAGGTCGCCTGCCCGTATGGCGTCAACTACTTCAACTGAAGTCCCCGAAGAAGAACTACTACCTGGACTGGAAGGCCGACAAGGCGGTGGCCGCCGCCACCAACGGCGTTACCCCCCCTTACAAGAACCCCGACCTGGACAAGCCCTACGGACCCGAGCAACGGCGCATCGCCGGGGGCGGACATCTCAAAGGCGTGATAGAGAAGTGCACCTTCTGCGTGCATCGGGTAGAGAAGGGGCTACAGCCAGCGTGTGTGGCCAACTGCCCGGCCTTTGCCCTCTTCTTCGGCGACCTGGAGGACCCCAACAGCATCGTTTCCCGCATCCTGAAGAAGAAGCCCCATTTCCGCCTGCTGGAGGAGGCGGGCACCCAGCCCCGGGTCTTCTATGTGGGCGGGAAGCCCCCCGCCCCCAATGAGGTGCGCCAGATTGAAAAGCCCAAAGGGAGGATATAGGCCATGGCCACCCGCACACAAGCAGAGCCACTCCCCTACGGCATCGGCCGCTTTGGCCCCCTGTGGGCGGTTACCGCTCTGGTGCTCCTGGCCCTTATCGGCCTGGGGTCTTTCGCCTACACCCGTCAGGTGATGGAGGGGGAGATAGTAACGGGGATGCGGGACTGGGGCACCATGGGCGGTGCGCCGTGGGGCCTCTATGTGGGGTTCATCGTCTACTTCGTGGGGGTGAGTTTCGCCGGTATTTCGGTGGCTGCTCTCATCCGTCTGATGAACCTCACCCACCTGCGACCCCTCTCACGCATGGCTGAACTGCTCACCGTGGTCTCCCTTATCCTGGGGGCCTTCAGCGTTATCGCCGATGTGGGCCAGCCCCTGCGGGCCTTTGTGAACCTCTCCCGCTACGCCCGTCCCCAATCCCCCCTCTTCGGCACCTTCACCCTGGTGATATCGGGCTACCTGTTTGCCAGCCTCGTGTATCTGTATCTGGCGGGCCGGCGGGACGCCTATCTGATGAGCCTGCGCCCCTCCCCCTTCCGCTGGTTCTACCGGGCGTGGGCAGCGGGCTACCAGGACACCCCCGAGGAGCAGAGACGCCACTCCCTCACCAGTTTCTGGCTGGCCATCGCCATCCTGCCCCTGCTCATCACCGCCCACTCCACCCTGGGTCTGGTGTTCGGCCTGCAGGTGGGCCGTCCCGGATGGTATAGCGCCCTGCAGGCCCCCGCCTTCGTCATTCTGGCAGGGGTGTCGGGTGTAGGGCTTCTTCTGGTCATCGCCTCCATCGCCCGAAGGGCGCTGGCGGGTGGGGGCGGAATCTCTCTGGATGCCCTGCGCTGGTTGGGCTATTTCCTGCTGGTGCTTATCCTGGCCTACCTCTACTTCACCATTGTGGAGATTATGACGGGCTTCTACGCCGGCCACGAGCGGGAGCAGGAAATTGTGCGCCTGATGCTGTGGGGGCGCTATGGGCTGGTCTTCTGGCCCTCGGTGGGGTTGCTGGCCCTCCCGGCGGGGCTTCTCCTCCTCATGGCCTTCTTCCGCTGGTGGAACCCGCCTCTGCTGGCAGTATGCGGTGTGTTGGTGAACCTGGCAGCGATAGGCAAACGCTACCTGATTGTGGTGCCCTCCCTCACCCACGGGGGCCTGTTGCCCTACGGCCCCGGCTTCTACCGGCCCACCTGGGTGGAATACAGCGTCATCATCGGCCTCTTAGCCCTGGGGGGCCTCCTCTACCTTCTCTTCGCCAAGATTTTCCCCCTCACCGAGGTTCCTGAGACGGGGAAAGGAGGGTAAGGCATGCGGGGAGCCATTGCCCTGCTCATGGTCATCGGCGGTTTTGCCCTGCAAGCCATCGCCTACTTCTTCCTGGCAGCGCCCTGGGGCTTTCCGCCCAGCAGTGTGGCCCACAGCAATCCCCGGGTGCCCTTTGCCCCCCTTATCTTCATCTTCGGCGTCGTTCTGGTGTTCCTGGGGGCGGTGGTGTATGAGGTGCTCCCACAACGGCGTCGGGTATAGACGGGGAGCCGAAACGGGGGAGGGCATATGCCCGTCCCATTCGCCGACACCTCCCTGGGGCGGCTAGCCCAGGGGCGTCAGGGCGTCTACCGCCTATTGGCCTCCCTCTTTTTTTACCCCGAAGGGGAGCGCCTCACCACTCTGGCTGCGGTCGCCCGAGCGCTGGACCGCATGCCCTTGGCCGGCTTCACCCTCTTCCCCGTCTGGCGACGCCTGGTGGACACCCTCTCGGCCCTTGCGCCCGCCCGCCTGCCCGACCTGCAAGGCGAGTATGCCGCCCTTTTCCTGCGGAGCACCCAGGAGGGCGCCCTTCCGCCCCGAGAGGGGGTGAGCCACGGGCTTTCAGGCCCTGCCCTGGGGGAGTTGTTGGGCCGGCTGCAGGAGGTGTATCGGGAGGCGGGCCTGACCCTCTCCGAGGCCGGCTACCCCGCCGACCACATTGCGGTGGAGTTGGAGTTTATGGCCTTCCTGTGCGGGAAGGAGGGGCAAGCCTGGCAGGGCCAAGACCTGGGGGCTGGCCTGGCGGTGCTCTCCCGGGAGAGGACCTTCCTGGACGAGCACCTGGCGGTGTGGCTCCCCCCCTATGCCCGTGCCTTGGCCCAACAGGGAGCGTCGGCATGGTATGGCGGTGTGGGAGAAGCGACGGCGGCATGGGTGCTCCACGACCAGGGGCTGGTGCACGCCCTCCACAGGCACCTGCGGGAGCGCACGAGCCGGACGGCCAAGCAACGATAGGGGGCAGTATGCGCCGTATCCTGGTGGCTCTCTGCTCCTGCGCCGGCCTCAACAAGGAGGGGGCGGACCGTATTCGGCAAGCGCTGGAGGGGCGCTTCCCCGGCGTGGTGGTGCATCCGCCTCTGCCCCTTTGCCAGACCCCCTCTCTCCTTGCCCAAGCCATTCGGGAGAAGGGAGCGGATGGGGTGGTCGTGGGGGCCTGCGCCGAGGCGGAGCACCACCTGGCCTTTGAGCGGGAGGCCCAGCGGGCACGTCTGGCACCCCTCGCCCTGCTCATCGTGGATATGGAGGGGTGGACGATGCCCACCCCCAAGGCCCAGGTCGCCTGTGCCCGTGCGGGGGTAATCTTGGCCGGCGCAGTGGCCCGTCTGCAGGCGGGCCGTGAACCTACCCCCAACGCCGTCCGCCTGCGCCTTGCTCCCCTCTCCACACCTCTCACCCGCAGGGCGCTCTTCCGCCTCCCACCGGTGCGCCTGCAAGAGGTGGCAGTGGTAGAGAGCGAACTCTGCGCCGCCCAACGGGGGTGCCGGCTATGCGTCCAGGTCTGCCCCTATCAGGCCCTGGAGACAGCCGACGATACCCTCATGGTGTTGCGGGAGAGATGCGAAGGGTGTGGGCTGTGTGTGCCTGCGTGCCCTACCGGCGCCATAGACCTGTCGGCCACCAGCCTCCCTGCCTTGCGTGCCCAGGTTGACGCCCTCCTCACCTTCCCGGAGGCCCACCTCCCCCATCGGGCCATCGCCTTCACCTGCCCGTGTCGCCCCCTCCCGCCAGGCAACGCTCTTCCCCCCTCGGTCCTCCCCGTTGCCGTCCCCTGCCTGGGCTTGCTCACTCTGGATATCCCCTTACGGGCTGTAGGAATGGGAGCAACGGGCATCGCCCTGCCCGAGCCTTCGTCGTGCCCTCACCAGAGCGCCCAGGTGGTCAGGGAGCGGGTGCAACTTCTTGGGAACCTGCTGGAGGCCCTGGGCATAGGGCGGGAGCGCCTGGCCGTGCTGCCGGCCGACGCCCAGGCCCAAAAGGACGCTCTGCGCCGTCTGGCGAACCTTCCCCCTTCTGCCCCCCTGGATGCCGTTCCTGCAGGGGACCTGCCCACCCTTCTCCTGGCCCTGTCCCGGCGGGCGGGCGTTTCGGTGCGGATGGGACACCCCGCTTCCCCCCTGGGCATCGTGGAAGTAAGCGGGGCGTGCACACTTTGCGGTTCCTGCGCCACCGTTTGCCCGCCCAGCGCCCTTCTCTTGCACCAAGGGGACAGGGAGGCAACCCTTTCCTTCCACTCGCATCGGTGCACCGCCTGCGGGATGTGTGCCCCCGCCTGCCCCGAGGGGGCGATCGCCCTCTGGCGAGGTGTGGACACTGCCTGCCTGGCCCAGGGCATGCGTGTGGTGGCCCGCACCCCGCAGGCATTATGCCGTTCCTGCGGACGGCCCTTTATGCCCCTGGCCCTGGTGAAAAAGGTGCAGACCGTGCTGGCCCAGCAAGGCATCCCCAACCTAGAGGCCTTTACAACCCTGTGTCCGGATTGCCGCGGCTTCCCCACCGCCCGCTAGCGGGCCTTGACGCCCCCCACCTTGCCGGCTACAGTGAAGGCGAACCCGCCCCGGGAGGCTGGGATGGGTGCCTTTGAAGCCTTTTACGACCTCGCCCTGGCCCCTGCCGAGCGCCTCGGCCTGGCTTCCCTGCGCCGTCGCCTGCTGAAGGGGGCCACCTCCCAGCACGTTCTGGAGATAGGAGTGGGCACCGGCCTGGGCCTGCGGGCCTACGCCCCAGGGCAGTCTGTGGTGGGCCTGGACCCCCGTCGCCCGGCCCTACGCCGTGCACGACGCCGGGCCCTGCGGTGGCACATCCCCCTGCGCCCCCTGCAAGGCGACGCCCAGGCCCTGCCCTTTCCTGACGGAACCTTTGGTCTGGTGGTGTCCCAGTTGTCCCTGTGCACCATCCCCGACCCGCTTCAGGGGCTGCAGGAGGTCCATCGGGTGCTCCGCCCAGGGGGGGTGTTCATCGCCCTGGAGCACGTGCGCTTCCCCCTGGCCCCCGTGGCCTGGCTTCAGGGTGCCCTTACGCCCCTGTGGAAACACCTGGCCGGGGGGTGCCATCTGAACCGGGATGCGGTGGCCCTGGTGAAAAGGGCCGGATTCACCCTCCTGGGCGTGGAGCGCTACCTGGCTGGCTTACTAGTGGTAGTGCGAGCCACCCGTCCCCCTACTTAGGCAGGTGCGCCGTGCGTGCCCACCATTCCGCCAGCGACCTATGGTGGCTATCCGCACGGGAGGCGCAACGCCTCATTCGGCGGAAGCGCCTCTCCCCGGTGGAACTGGTGCGTGCCTGTCTGGAGCGTGTCCAAGCCCTCAACGACACCCTCAATGCCTACATCGCCCTCTACGCCGAGGAGGCCCTCCGGGAGGCGCAACGGCTGGAGGCGGAGGCCCAGCAGGGGGCGTGGCGTGGCCCCCTCCACGGCATCCCTGTTGCTCTGAAGGACATCTTTGCCACCGCCGGTCAGCCCACCACCGTGGGGAGCAGAATCTTGCGGGACTTCATCCCTCAGGAGGACGCCGTGGTGGTGCATCGCCTCAAGGAGGCGGGGGCCATCCTGCTGGGGAAACTGAACCTGCACGAGTTCGCCTACGGCATCACCACCGTCAACCCCCATTTTGGGCCGACCCGCAACCCATGGGACACCTCTCGCATCCCCGGGGGGTCGTCCGGGGGCTCGGCAGCGGCGGTGGCGTCGGGCATGTGCCCCCTCTCTTTGGGGACAGATACAGGAGGCTCCATCCGCATCCCCTCAGCCCTGTGCGGAATTGTGGGCCTCAAACCCACCTATGGACGGGTGAGCCGGCGGGGGGTGTTCCCCCTGGCCTGGTCTATGGACCATGCAGGGCCAATGGCCCGCACGGTGGAGGACACCGCCCTCCTCCTGGGCGTTATCGCCGGGTATGACCCCCACGACCCCGGCTCCGCCCACCGCCCTGTGCCCAACTACCTGCGGAACCTGGAGAAGGGAGTGAAAGGGATGGTGCTGGGCGTGCTCACGGAGAGCGCCCTGGGCGTGGTGGATACCGATGTGGAGACCGCCTTCGGCGAAGCCCTTCGTGCCCTGGAGGGCCTGGGGGCAAAGGTAGAAGAGGTGGCCTGGCCGGAGGCGGAAGGGGTGCCGGGGGCCCACCTGGCCATCCTCATGGCAGAGGCGTCGGCCCTGCACCAACGCTGGGTGAAGGAGCGCCCACAAGATTACGGCGAGGACGTGCGTTTGCGCCTGTTGGCAGGCCTTGCCCTCCCCGGCACCCTTTACCTCAAGGCCCAGCAGGTGCGCAGGAAGGCCACCTCGTCCCTCCTGGCCCTCCTGGAGCGGGTGAACGCCCTCCTCCTCCCCACCTGCCCTGTAACCGCCCCCCTCATTGGAGCAGAGCGGGTGAGCATCGCCGGGCGCTCGGTGGATGTGCGCACCGCCCTCACCCGGTTCGTAAGCCCCTTCAACCTCACCGGCGTCCCCGCTTTATCGGTGCCGTGGAGGGTGAGCCACGAGGGTTTGCCCATCGGCGTGCAGGTGGTGGTCAAACCCTTTGATGAGACGACGGTTCTCCAGGTGGGCTACGCCCTGGAGCAGACCGCCCCCAGCAAAGGCAAGCGTCCTCCGCTGTAGCCTGCCTACCCCGCAGGATTGTGCTATCCTTTAGTTGGCCCTGCAAAGGCACAGCCAAAACGAAGGAGGTGGGTATGCCCGACTACAGCCGTTACCAGTTCCTGAAGATAGAGAAGCAGGACGGCGTCGCCATCGTAACGATGAACCGCCCCGACCGCCTCAATGCGGTGCATCCCCCCATGCACTTGGAGTTAGAGGATATCTGGGTAGACCTGGACCGGGATTCGGAGGTGCGGGCCATCGTGCTCACCGGGGCGGGGCGGGCCTTCTGCGCCGGGGGCGATATCGGGGGCATGCGGGAGAGGATTCAGGGGCGGGATGCGGGGTTTGACCCGGTGCGGGGCCTCTCCCCCACCCGGGGCGGTCGCCACCTCATCCGCAACATGCTGGAGGTGGAGGCCCCTATCATCGCTGCCGTCAACGGCGATGCGGTGGGGCTGGGGGCGACCATTGCCCTCTTCTGCGATGTCATCTTCGCCTCCCGCAACGCCCGCATCGGCGACCCCCACGTGCGGGTGGGCCTGGTGGCGGGAGACGGGGGAGCGGTTATCTGGCCCCTGCTGTGCGGAGTCGCACGGGCCAAGCAGTATCTGATGACGGGCGACCTAATGTCGGCCGAGGAGGCGGAGCGTATCGGCCTCATCAACAAGGTGGTGCCCGAGGGACAGGCCCTGGAAGAGGCCCTGAAGTTCGCCACCCGCCTAGCCAAAGGCCCCACAAAGGCTATCAAGTGGACCAAATACTCTGTCAACAAGATCGTTAAGGAGTATATGAACCTGGTGCTGGACACCTCCCTCTCCCTGGAGGGCATCTCCTTCTTGACCGAGGACCATAAGGAGGCTGTGTCGGCCTTCCTGGAGAAGCGCCAGCCCTCCTTCCGAGGGCAGTAGCCTCCGTCGGCCTCACGGGTGGGGGCCACCGGGGGTTGCGGGTGGCCCCCACCCTGTCCCCCGCGCCTCGGGAGAAACCCTCGCAGGCGCTTTTTATTTCCTACTCCACTACGCTACAATAACCCAGAGAGTATGGCGCAACCGATACCCCTCCTCCGCCTCGCCGGGATGCGGGATTGGGATGAAGAGGCCTGTTTGAGGCGTCAGTCGGCTCTGGAAGCCCTTCAGCAGGCCCTCTCGTCTTTTGGGTATGCCTGGATAGACACCCCCTTCCTGGAGCGCACCGAACTGTTTGTGCGGAAGTCGGGGGCAGAACTCATCACCCGCCTCTACGCCTTCACCGAACCGGGGGGCCAGGCTGTTGCCCTCCGCCCTGAGTTCACCCCCGCCGTCATCCGCCGGTTCCTAGAGTTGCGGGACAGCCTACCCCTACCCGTGCGGTGGCACTATGTAGGGCCGGTCTTCCGCTTTGACCCCTCCCCTAACGCCCTACGCCAGTTTACCCAGGTGGGGGCGGAGATGATAGGGGCCTCCGGCCCACGGGCCGATGCGGAACTTCTGGCCCTGGCCCAGGCGTGTGTGCTCTCCCTGAAAGGGGAGGGGTTTGTTCTCTCCCTGGGCCATATGGGGTCTCTGCACCGTCTCCTGGCCTCCTTCGGCCTCTCCCCTCGTGCCCATGCCCTCCTTCTGGAGGGCATCCTCCACCTGCGCAGTGGGGAGCAGGGTGCTCAGCGCCTCCTGGAGCAGGCCCAAACCCTGGGCCTCTTCCGCACAGCCAGCCCCCCGTCCGGCCTGGAGGCCTTTACCCATTCCTGGGACGCTGGCGCCCCAGCCACACCCAACGGGGAAGGGGACGAGGGTATGGCCCCGCTCTATGGGGGGCGCACCCGAGAGGAGATTCTGGCCCGCCTGGCCCGCAAACTCCGCTCCCTAGACGACCCCTCCCGCTTCCAGCGGGCGGTCGCCTTCCTGGCAGACCTGGCTCGCCTGCGGGGGGAGCCCGCCGGCGTGCTGCGAGAGGCCTACGCCCTGGTGCGTCAGTGGCGCCTTGACCCCGCCCCCCTGGCCCAGGTGGAGACCCTGCTGGAGGGCTTGTCGGCCCACCGCCCCAGCGGTATCCCTCTGGTGCTGGACCTCACCCTGGTGCGGGATATCGCCTACTACACAGGGATGGTCTTTGAAGTGGCCCATCACCCCACGGGGCAGGTGGTGGCGGGAGGCGGACGCTACGATGGGCTGGTGAGCGCGCTGGGCAGGGGAGAGGATGCACCGGCCTTGGGCTTCGCCCTCTCCCTGGAGCGGTTGATGGAGGTTTCCCCCCCAATGCCCCTTCCCCGAGCGCCCCGACGGGTGCTGGTGGCCCCCGCTGAGGACAGCGCCTACCCTGATGCGGTGCGCACCGCCGAAGCCCTTCGCTTCGGGGGGCAGGCGGTGGAGACCGCTTTCACCCCGCTCCCGCCGTCGGAGGTGGAGCGGTGGCGTCGGGCGGGGCGAGAGGTGGTCATCGTGCAGAAAGGTGGCGTCCGTGAGCACCTCTGGCCGTGAAGAGCGCCTGCGCCTGGCCATCCCCAGCGATGGGGAACTGCACGAGCCGACCCTGCAGTTTTTGCGGGCGTGTGGTCTGCCCGTGGAGCGCTCCAGCGCACGGCGCTATACCGCCCACCTTGGCGGTGCTCCGGGGGTCCTGGTGCTCTTCCAGCGCACGGCCGATATCCCCCTCAAGGTGGACGAGGGCACCGCCGACCTGGGCATCGTGGGGCTGGACCGGTTCCTGGAGTTCCACAGGGAAGAGGGGCCGGCCATGGTGCTCATTGAAGACCTGGGCTACGGCCGGTGCGACCTGGTGGTGGCGGTGCCCGACGCCTGGGTGGATGTAACCAGCACCGCCGACCTGGCCGACCTGGCCCTGGAGTTCCGGGAGCAGGGGCGAGACCTGCGCATCGCCACCAAATACCCCCGCCTGGCCCAGCGCTTCCTGGTGCAACGCGGCGTCAACTACTTTACCCTCGTCCCCTCCAGCGGAACCCTGGAGGTGGCCCCGGCGGTGGGCTTCGCCGACCTCATTGTGGACATCTCCTCCAGCGGGACGACCTTGCGAGAGAACCGCTTAAAGACCCTTTCCGACGGGGTCATCCTCACCTCCCAGGCGTGCCTCATCGGCAACCGCCAGCGCCTCAAGGAGGACCCCCAGCGCCTCGCCCTGGCGCATCTCCTTATGGAGCGCCTGGAAGCCCACCTGCGGGCCCGGGAGTTCTTCCAGGTAACCGCCAACCTGCAGGGAGAATCGGCCGAGGCGGTAGCCGAGCACGTGCTCCGGCGCCGGGAGGTGGCGGGCATCCAGGGGCCCACTATTGCCCCCGTCTTCAGCGCCGACGGCCGGGGCTGGTATGCTGTAACGGTGCTGGTGCCCAAGGAGAGCCTGCTGGAGGCGGTGGAGCACCTCCGCCGCATGGGGGGCAATGGCATTACCGTGGTGCAACCCTCTTACTTCTTCCAGGAGACCTGCCAAGCCTTTGAACGCCTCCGGAAAACCCTGGAGGCGCCCTAGGAGGGGGCGTGCCGAACCTCATCTATCACATCGCCCTGGCCCAAGAGAGCGCCCGGCGCTTCCCCTCCCCCCTTCTGCACCACTACCCCGGCCCCTTTCTCCTGGGGGCCACCGCCCCCGACATCCGTGCCCTGACCCGTGCCCATCGGGACGAGACCCACTTCGCCCCCCTCTCCAGCCAGGACATCAGCGCAGGCGTCCACGGTCTCTTCCACACCCACCCCCACCTGCGCCGTCCTTCAGCCCTCTCCGAGCCCAGCCAGGCCTTCCTGCTCGGCTACTTCTCCCACCTCATTGCGGATATGGCGTGGGTGGTTCTCATCTTCCGCCCCTTCTTCGCCAACCCCGCCCTCTTCCCCGAAAAAGCCGAGGGGCTGGTGCTGGATCGTGCCCTCCAGTTGGCCCTGGACCGGCAAGCCCTCCCCCAGGTGCAACCCCTCCTGCCCCTCCTGGAAGGGAGCGAACGCCTGGTGGACGTGGGGTTCCTGGCCCCCCATGACCTGGCCCGCTGGCGGGGCATTGTGCAGGAGGTGTGCGGACGCCCCTTCTCCTGGGAGCGCCTGCGCAACTTCACCCGCCGTCTCTTCCCCAACGGCGACCCTATTGCCCATCGCACCACCGACGAGGTGATACAAAACCCCTCCGAACGACTGGCCCATCTCTCGGCCCTGGTCTCTCCTCACGAGGTTGACCGCTTCATCCAGGTGTGCCACGACACCTGGCACCATATTGCGAAGGAGTGGCTGGAATGCGCATCGTGAAAGGGTATGAGGAGGGACGAGAAGCCCTCGCCCGCCGCCCCCTGCACGAATACCCCCTGCCCGAAGAGATGACCCAGCGCCTGGCCCAAGTCTTCGGACGCCCCCTCTCCCCACGAGAGGCGGTGGAACGCATCGTCGCCGATGTGCGCCAGCAGGGGGACGATGCCATCCGCCACTATACCCAGCGCATTGACGGCCTCACCCTCCAATCCCTGGAGGTGCCCGCCGAGGCGGGTGCAAAGGCGTTAGCCCGGCTCCCCCGTCGTCTGCGGGACGCCCTGGAGATGGCCTACTGGCGTGCCCTGGAGTATCATAGCGCCTCCTTGCCCCGCAGTTGGGTAGACTTTCAGCAGGGCTGGGGAGAGGTGTTTGTTCCCCTGGAACGGGTGGGGATATACATCCCCGCCGGCACCGCTGCCTACCCCTCCACCGTGCTGATGACGGTGGTGCCCGCTCAAGTAGCAGGCGTGGGGGAGATCATCCTCTGCACACCCCCACGCCCCGATGGGCCACACCCCTCCATCCTGGCGGCCGCCGCTTTGGCGGGGGTAGACCGGGTGTTTCAAGTGGGGGGTGCCCAGGCGATCGCCGGTATGGCCTTCGGCACGCAGAGCATCCCTAAGGCGGACATGGTGTGCGGGCCGGGGAACATCTTCGTTACCCTGGCTAAGCAGGTGGTCTTCGGCCTGGTGGGGGTAGATGGCCTCTATGGCCCCACCGAAACGGTCATTATCGCCGATGCCACCGCCACCCCCGCCTATGTGTCCGCAGACCTCATTGCCCAGGCGGAGCACGACCCCCTGGCCTCTCCCATCCTCATCACCCCCCACGAACCCCTCGCCCAGGCCGTCCAGGAGGAGATAGAGCGCCAGATGCGCACGCTCCCCCGTGCGAACATCGCCCGCGCGGCCCTGGAGCGGCAGGGGCTGATTATCCTGGTAGACGGCCTGCCCGAGGCTATTGACCTGGCCAACTTCTATGCCCCGGAGCACCTGTGCCTGGCGGTGGCCGACCCCTGGCGCTGGCTGGACAGCATTACCAGCGCCGGGGCGGTCTTCCTGGGGCAGTGGACGCCCGAGACCCTGGGCGACTACATGGCCGGCCCCAGCCACGTGATGCCCACCGGCGGGACGGCCCGCTTCGCCTCGGCCCTGGGCGTTCGCCACTTCCTCCGCTCTATGCCCATCGTCGCCTCCACGCCCGAGCAACTCGCGGCCCTCTCCACCTCCACCACCGTTCTGGCCCGTGCCGAGGGGTTGGAGGGACACGCCCGGGCGATAGAGGCCCGCACGCAACCCCGACGCAGGTATCGCTCCTGAGGAGACGCCCATGCCCAAACCTATTGAGCACCTGATGCGCCCCCATCTGCTGGACCTTCAGCCCTATGAAGGGGTAGACCCTCCCGAGGTGCTGGCCCAGCGCCTGGGCCTCCCTCCGGAAAGGCTGGTGAAACTGGACGGCAATGAAAACCTCTTCGGCCCTTCGCCTCGGGTGGCGGAGGCCCTGGGCTCCTTTGAAGGTTACAATATCTACCCGGACCCCCTCCAGCGCCGTTTGCGCACCGCCCTGGCCTGCTACGCCGGCGTAGACCCCGACCAGGTGGTGGCCGGGGCCGGGAGCGATGAACTTATTGACCTGGTGCTCCGGCTCTTCCTTTCCCCCGGCGAGAAGGTGATAGACCTCTCGCCAACCTTTGGCATGTATGCCTTCTGCACTCGGGTAAACGGGGGTGTCCTGGTGGATGTGCCCAGGGATGAACGGTGGGAGATAGACTCCATGGCGGTGCGTAAAGCAGTGGACGAACACACCAAGGTGGTCTTCGTTGCCAACCCCAATAACCCCACCGGCAACCTGGCGCCCCTTGAGACCATCCTGGCCTTGGTGCAGACAGGCTCCGTGGTGGTGGTAGACGAGACCTATCACGAGTTTTGCGGGTTCACCGTTGTCCCCTGGGTCCACGAGCACGAGAACCTTATCGTCCTGCGCACCCTGAGCAAATGGGCGGGGCTGGCTGGCCTTCGGCTGGGCTACGGCATTATGAACCCCCGCATCGTCCAGCGCCTTCTGGCCATCAAAGCCCCCTACAATGTGAGCGTTGCCGCCGAGCAAGCGGCGCTGGCCTCCCTGGAAGATACCGATAACCTCCTGCAGAGGGTGCGCTTGCTGGTGGAGGAGCGGGAGCGTATGGCCCAGGCCTTGCGCTCCCTCCCCGGCGTGGTGGTCTACCCTTCCAAGACCAACTTCCTGCTGGTGCGCCTGCCGGGGCGTAGTGGCTCGGCCGTGGCCTCGGCCCTGGCCCAGAGAGGAGTCTTCGTGCGCACCTTCAGCCACCCCCGTTTGGCCGACTGCATCCGTGTGAGCGTTGGCCTCCCCTGGCACACCGACACCCTGGTATCCGCCCTACGGTCTGTTCTGGGAGGGCAGTAGCCGTGCCGCGCACCGCCCGAGTGGTGAGGGAGACAGGGGAGACACAGGTGGAGGTCTCCCTGGACCTGGACGGACAAGGGCGCTGGCAGGGGGAGACGGGGCACGGTTTCCTGGACCACATGCTGGCGCAACTGGCCCGCCATAGCCTCATAGACCTCACCGTGCATGGACGGCGGGACCCCTCCGGCTGGCACCACCTGGTGGAGGACATCGGCATTACCCTGGGGCGGGCGCTGAACGAGGCCCTGGGGGAGCGAAGGGGGATCGCCCGCTTTGGGTGGGCCCTTGTGCCTATGGACGAGGCCCTGGCACAGGTCGCTGTGGACCTCTCGGGGCGGGGACATGCGATAGTGGAGTTGGGTGCAGAAGGGGAGGTGGAGGGCCTCCCCACGGACCTCCTGCGCCACATGCTGGAAGCCTTCGCCTCGGAGGCCCGCCTCACCCTCCACGCCCGTGTGCTGGAGGGGCGCAACAGCCACCACAAGGTGGAGGCCCTCTTCAAGGCCCTGGCCCGTGCCCTACGCCAGGCCCTTGAACCCGACCCCCGTCAGGGCGGTGCGGTGCCCAGCACCAAAGGGACACTTACCGGATAGAGACGCCCCTCCCCCACAGGGCTTTACGGCGTGCCCCCCTTGTGCTACACTGGGTTACAGTTCAGCACGGGAGGTGGTGAGCATCGCCAGGGAGCACCGGATCAACGAGCAAATCCGCGTCCGTGAGGTGCGGGTGATCAGCGACACCGGGGAGCAGTTGGGCATTATGCCCACCCGCCAGGCGCTGGAACTGGCCCGGGAGCGGGGGCTTGACCTGGTGGAAGTAGCCCCCCAGGCGGTCCCCCCCGTGTGCCGGCTGATGGACTACGGCAAGTTCCGTTACCAACAGGCCAAACGGGAGCGGGAGGCCCGCAAGGCCCAGAAAGAGATTGAAATCAGCGAAATCCGCTTGCGCCCTCGTATCGCCGAGCACGACCTGCAGGCCAAACTGCGCCGGATCCGGGAGTTCCTGGATGACGGGGACAAAGTGAAACTTACGGTCATGTTCCGCGGCCGGGAACTGGGGCGCCCGGAGCAGGGCCTCAACCTCCTCAAAAACATCGTAGAGCAGGTGAAGGACCTGGCCAAGATTGAAACACCCCCTGCCCTGGAGGGGCGCTTCCTCACCCTGGTGCTCGCCCCCTTGCCGAAGAAAGAGGCGCGGCCCGCCAAGCCCGCCCGGGAGATGGCCCATGCCCAAGAAAGCACCTAGGACCAAACAGAAGACCCATCGGGCAACCTACAAGCGCTTCTGGATAACGGGGACCGGCAAACTCCTGCGCAGGAAGCAACTGGCCAACCACCTGCGCCGGAACAAATCGGCCCGTGCCAAGCGCACCTACCACCAGAAACTCCCCGTTGCCCCGGCCGATGTCCCTCGGGTCCGAGCCCTCCTGCCTTACGCCTAGCCTTAAGGAGCCCCCTCATGAGCCGTGTGAAACGAGGCGTTACCAAGCATCGCCGCCACAAGAAGGTGCTGGCGCAGACCAAGGGCCACTACTCGGTCCGCCATCGCCACTACAAGCGGGCCAGGGAATCCCTCATCCACGCCCTGGACTACGCCTACCAGCACCGTCGGGAACGGAAGGGCGACTTCCGTCGCCTGTGGATAGTGCGCATCGGTGCAGCGTCCCGCGCCCTGGGTCTGCCCTATAACCGCCTTATCCACGGCCTGCGGAAAGCGGGCATTCACCTGAACCGCAAAGTGCTGGCGGATATGGCGGTGCGCAACCCTTCTGCCTTCGCCCAGATAGTGGAGCGGGTCAAGTCGGCCCTAGCCTCGCCTACGGGAGCGCCTGGATAGCCCGGGCCTGCACCTCCAGGAGCCGGCGGACGCCCTGCTCCCCTAGGGCCAGCAGACGCTCCAGGGTGGCGCGGGAAAAGGGCGCCCCTTCGGTGGCACTGTGCACCTCCACGATCTCCCCCCTCTCGTTCATCACCAGAGTGCAATCCACCTGGGCGCGGAAGTCCTCTTCGTAGCACAGGTCCAACAGCACCTCCCCATCCACCACCCCCACACTCACCGCCGCCACTGCCGAACGGATGGGAAGGGTGCGAAGAATGTCTCGCTTCAGCAGGTTCAGGAAAGCCTGGTAGAGGGCCACATACCCCCCCGTGATGGATGCGGTGCGGGTGCCCCCATCCGCCTGGAGCACATCGCAGTCCACGATGAAGGTGCGCTCTCCTAGGGCCTCCAAGTCCACGGCTGCCCTAAGGGCACGCCCGATGAGACGCTGAATCTCGTAGGTTCGCCCTCGCTCCCGTCCCTGGGCCTCCCGGGGCGTGCGGGTCAGGGTGGAGCGGGGGAGCATCCCATACTCCGCCGTTACCCAGCCTCGGCCCGTGCCCTTCAGGAAGGCGGGCACCCGCTCCTCCACCGAGACGGCGCACAACACACGGGTGCTCCCCGTCTCAATGAGGGCGGAGCCTTCGGCGTAGAGCAGATAGCCGGGCTGAATGCGCACAGGACGCAAATCGTCAGGAGCACGGCCGTCAATCCGTTGGGGCATAGGGCAATCCTCTCCCACTATGGGCCAAGGGTTTGTCTACTCCCCAAGGAAGGGGCGCTTCCCCTCTCCCCCGGGGGAGCGACTTTGTTAGGCAAGGGCAAGGCCCGATGTCTCCGATGGGGCCTCTTTTATCCTATACTGTGGGCCATCCCTCAGGGAACCCCTGCCTGCACCCGCACCCACATGCGTTCTTGGTCGGCGGTTACCTGTAACGCCCCGCCCGGGGGCGCAACCCATTCCTGGTCCCCCGCACGAGCCACCGGCACCATGCTCTGCGCCCCCCGCTCCCACGCGAGCGCCAGGGAAACCCCTTCGTCCCTCTGCGCCCAGGAAGCGCCCTGCACTGCCCATACGACCCTCCCCCAAAGGATACGGAAGGAAGGCCGAGGCGTCTCTTCCTCCACCGCCAGCCACAGCCCTCCCCCCAACTCTGCCCACACCCCCTTCTGCAAGGGCACGAAGCGAGGAATGCTCTCCGCCGAAGAGACGGCCACCACCTTTTCCACCCGGTATCGGCGCAGGACCTCCTGGCCGGCCGTTAGCCCATAGGATGTGGGCACCAGCAGGAGGGCGACGCGCCGCTCCCAGAAGGGCAGAGCCCTTCCCACGGCCTTGAGCACGGGACGAGGGTCTGACCCGACCGTCGCCACCACCGTTTGCCCCTTCGGCCCCACCAGCACCCAGGAGCCGTTGGGGAAGGCCTCCAGGGTGAGGCGAGGGGGAGGAACCTGGAGGGCAGACGCCCACGCCAGGGCGGTGGCCCCCGCCAGCAGGGGAAAGGCCCATTGAAAAGCCAGAGGGCGCCCCCCGATCCACTGGGGGAGGGTCTCTCGCAGGAAGGGCCAGCCCCACGCCAGGGCCAGAAAGCCGTAGAAGCCCCACACCCAGGGGCCGATGCCCTGCAACCGGGGAGCAGCCCACTCCATCCCCCCCAACCAGGCGCTGGGGAGGCGCAAACACGCCAGGCTTACCCACGCTATCCATCCCCCTGCCCACCCCGCTGGCTCCCACACCGTCCCCAGGAGTGCCGTTGCCCCCGTGAGCACCAGGGCAGGGGTAAGCAAGGGCAGGGAGACCAGAGTGCCCACCACGCCCAGCAGAGGAAGGCGTTCAAAGGTCAATGCCGAGAGAGGCACCGCCCCCAGGGACGCCCCCAGGGAGTAGGCAGTGCTCCCGACCAGAGCCGAGAGCCACGGCCTCCCCTTTTCCCATCGGCCCGTCAAACGGCGCAAGAGGGCGTTCAGGCGTGGTCCCAGGGCCACCAGCCCCGCCATCCCCGCCACACTCAGTTGAAACGCCACTTGCCCCAAGAGGTCGGGGGACAGCCCCGCCATCACCCCCACGGTGATGGACAGGGCCGAAAGGGGCGCCCAGGGGCGTCCCAGGGCACGACTCGCCAGGGCCATACTCCCCATAATCCCGGCTCGCACCACCGGCGCACCCAGCCCCGTCAGAAGACCATATCCCCAGATACCCACCAGGGGCACCACCACGGCCCAGGGACGTCGCCCCAGCGCCACGGCGGTGAGGGCGTCCAGAATCCCCAGCACCAGGGCCACATGCAGGCCCGACACCGCCAGCAAGTGGGCGGTTCCTGCCTGGCGGAAGGCCTCCAGTTCTTCGGGAAGCATATCCCCCCGCAGACCCAATAAGAGGGCCTGCCCCAGGCCCGCCTCTGGCTGGGGGAGGGCACGGCGCAGGGTCAGGGCCAACCGCCAGCGGAACCGCTCCACCGCCCCCAGAAGGCCCTTACCCCCTGCCTCAACAAGATAGGCTTTCGGGAGGCGAAGCACCCCCACAATCCCCTGCCGCGTTAGGGCACGCCCCACTTCCCCTTCGGGCAGCCGCTCCAGACGCCCCGAGAGATAAAGGCGGTCTCCCCTCTGCACCGGGGGCCAGCGCCCCTCCTTTACCCCTTCCGGAGGGGCTTGCAGGTAGACCAGAACCTGCTGACCCCAACCGGGCACCTCCCCAGTGGACGCCTCTACCCTGCCGGTCAGGCGCCACAGCCCACCCACCTGCTCCGCCGGTCCGGCACGGACGACCATGTCCACGGGGACAACAGGTGCCGGGAGGGGCGTGTGTAGAGGGGAGGCGTGGAAACTCATCCGTAGAAGACCCAGGCCCGCCGCCCCGAGCACCAGCGCCGGGACCAGGGGACGGCGCACAAGGGTCAGGAGAAGGCCCAGGGCGATACCTGCGAGAACCACCAGCAAGCCCGACGCTCGGGGCACCGTGGCGGTGCGTCCCAGGATAAGCCCTGCCGTCCACCCCACCGCACCCCAGGCCAGCGCCCACGCCCCGGTCTGCACCCCTCACCTCACCGTAACCAGGGGACGAATACGCTCCAGCGTCTTGGGGCCGATGCCTTGCACCTTCAGCAGGTCGTCCACCTGGCTGAAGGGGCCGTAGCGAGTGCGATAGTCCACGATGCGCTGGGCGAGCACCGGCCCGATGCCCGGCAGAGACTCCAGGGCGTGGACATCAGCCGTGTTCAAGTCCAGCGGACCGCCTTCCTGCATTACCGCCGGCGGCTCAGCGGCCAGAGCGCCTCCCGCGCCGGCCAGGGGGACAACAACCTTCTCCCCGTCGGCAAGGGGGCGGGCCAGGTTCAGACGCTCCAGGTCCGCCCCCGCCAGGGCACCACCGGCAGACATCAGGGCATCCTCCAGGCGTGCACCTGCCGGCAGGGTGTAGCGCCCCGGGCGGGCCACGGCCCCGCTGATATGCACCTGGACAACCGGTTGGGGGGTGGGCGTGGGGA
>BEHZ01000013.1 GCA_002923335.1 bacterium HR23
CGCAGGGTCTCCGGGGAGAGGTCCACGGCGAAGCCCCCCTCCCCCAGGCGCGTAACCGTGAGGCACGCCCCGTTGACGGCGATGCTCTCCCCCTGGCGGAGGCCCTCCAGGACGGTGCTGGCCTCTATCTCCAGGGTAGAGTGGTTGCGACGGCGCACCCGCCCCACCTCCTCCACGATGCCGGTGAACACGCTTCACCTCCCAGGGAAGTAGCCCACCACCAGCAGGTCCGGGCCAATGCGCTCCACCCGCATCCGCTCCAGGGGGATGGCCTCGGCCATGCGATGCACACCCGCCCCCTCTATGGGTGTGGGAGCGGTTCTCCCCCCCACGATGCGGGGGGCGATGAAGGCGAACACCTTATCGGCCAGGCCCGCCTGCACAAAGGAGGCGGAAAGGGTTCCACCCCCTTCTATGAGCAGGCTGGTGATGGAGCGTTGCCCCAATAGGCGACAGAGGGCAGGGATATCCACCTCCCCGTCGGGGCCGGGGAGGGCGACCACCTCCGCTCCGGCCGTGCGGAGGGCCGAGAGGCGCTCTGGAGGAGCGTGGGCGACGGCGATAAGGGTTTTGCCCCCGGGGGCGGTGATGACCCGCGCCGACGGGGGGGTGCGGGCGCGGCTGTCTACCACCACCCGCAGGGGCTGGCGGGGCAAAAGGCTCCCATCGGGCCGGCGAGCAGAGAGGGCGGGGTCATCGGCCAGCACCGTGCCGATGCCCACCACCACCGCGTCGCTGGCCCGGCGCAAGGGGTGCACCACCTCCCGTGCCCTTTCCCCCGAGAGCCAGCGGGAATCGCCCGCGGCGGTGGCGATCTTGCCATCCAGGCTCATGGCCCATTTGAGGGTAACAAAGGGGAGGCCGGTCTTCACCCACTTGGCGTGGGCCTCCACCAGTTCCTGGGCCTCCTCCTGGTGCTCCCCCACCACCACCCGGACACCCGCCTCCTGGAGGAAGCGCATCGCCCCGCCGTTGACCCGGGGGTTGGGGTCCAGGGTGGCAATATGCACCTCTCGCACCCCTGCACGGACGAGGGCGGGGGCACACGGCTCGTGGCGCTTCCCCTCCCAGCGGTCGGGGCCGCACGGCTCCAGGGTGGTATACAGGATGGTCCCCCGCGCCCCTTCCCCCGCCTGGGCCAAGGCGACCATTTCGGCGTGGCGTCCCCCGGCCGGCCCTGTAACCCCCTGGGCTATCACCTTCCCATCTTTTACCAGCACCACGCCCACCGTGGGATTAGGGCTGGCCTGCCCCTGGTGGGCACGGGCCAGGGCGATGGCCTGGGCCATAAAGTCGGGGGGAGACACTTCACCCCCAGGGCGAGGACGCTCGGCGTAAGCCATAGGCTAGCGGGTGCCTTCTCGGGGGGGGAAGTCCTGATAGGCCCGGCTGGGGGTGGGCATCTCCTGCCCCTGGTATTTGCTCCCCAGGCCGGGGGAGCCGTAAAGGCGCTCCGCCGGCGAGGTAAGGCGCAGGAAGGAGACCTGCCCAATGCGCATCCCGTAGTAGAGGGTGATGGGCAGGCGTGAGACATTGCTCAGTTCCAGGGTCAGGTGCCCTTTCCAGCCCGGGTCCACATACCCCGCCGTGGAGTGAATAAGGAGGCCCAACCGCCCCAGGGAACTCTTCCCCTCCAAGCGGGCCACCAGGTCCCCCGGTATCTCCAGGTATTCCACCGTGCTCCCCAGCACAAACTCCCCCGGATGGAGGATGAAGGGCGTCTCCTCCCCTATCTCCTCCATCTCCATCAGGTCGTCCATCGGCTTGCGCACATCTATATAGGGACGACGGTTGTTGCGGAAGACCAGGATGCGCCGGTCCAGGTGCACATCCACGCTGGAGGGCTGAATACACGACTCGTCCAGGGGCCTAATCACCAAACGCCCCTCCCGGAGGGCACAACGGATGTCCCGGTCGCTGAGCACCATCCCGGGCCTCCTCTCCACCGCTATTGTAGCCTGGGGCGGGGCAGGGGGCAATGCGCCCCCTGTAGAGAGGGCCAAAAGGCCCCCGCCTTTCGTCCCCAAAAAACGAGGATTTTCGTCGTCCTTCCCAGGGGCCGTCCGCCCCTGCAGAAGGTAAAGCACCTTGCCCTACCCTGGGTGTGGGAGAGCAAGGAAAGGAGGTCCTTCCAATGAAGGCACTGAGACAGTTCAGTTGGGTGGTAGGGCTTCTGCTGGGCCTGGCCCTGGTGGCCGGTGGGGCCTTCTTCATCGCCAAGGGGGTATCGGCCAAGGCCGAAATCCGTGCGGCGTTGCTGGAGGAGCAGATCACCACCAGCCAGGACGCCGAGAAGGTGGGTGGAAAGGCAGGGGTGCTGGTGAGCGACCCCACCACTGCCAAGTGGCAGTCGGACACCATCAAACTCCACACCCTGGGGCGGTGGGGGCCTTACTCCAAAATGGCCCGTGAAGACCCCAACCGCCAGACTTATGTGAATGGGGTCGCCCTGCGGACTGCTCTGAACCTGGCCATCCTGGGATGGGGCGTGGCCGACCTGGCCATCGGCACCGGGGCGTTCATCATCCTGGCGGGCGTGGCGACCCTGGGGGTGGCGGTGCCGGTGCTCTACTGGTGGGGCAAGCCCGCCGTCGCCCTGGAGAGCGCCCGTGCCCGCCCCGCCCAGGCCCCCGGCCTGGCCGACTAGACCCCCATGCCCAGCATGCCCAGAGGGGCGGGGGAGTAACCCCGCCCCTCTCTTATGACCCGAGGCCCAGGGGGTCCTCCCGCTTCGGGAGGGAGGTTAGTGAGCGCACCCGGCCCTTCTCCAGCACCACCGTGTCCTCTATACGCACACCCCCCCAGCCGGAGATGTAGATGCCCGGCTCCACGGTGAACACCGTCCCCTCCTCCAGGGGCGTTTCGCTCCCCGGCCCCAGACGAGGGGCCTCGTGCACCGCCAGGCCAATGCCGTGTCCCAGGCTGTGCCCGAAGTTCTCCGTATACCCGGCGTCTTCTATCACCTTGCGGGCGATGCGGTCGGCGTCCCCGGCCTTCATGCCCTCCTGAATGGTGGCCAGAGCGGTCAGTTGGGCGGTGAGCACGATATCATACACCCGTCGGAATGTCTCCGGGGCGGGGCCGAGGCAAAAGGTGCGGGTGATGTCGGCGCAGTAGCCCTGGTAGCGGGCGCCGAAGTCTATCACGATAGGCTCCCCCGCCTGGATGGGGCGGTCCGAGGGGCGGTGATGGGGCAGGGCGGAGTTAGGGCCCGAGGCGACGATGGTCTCAAAGGCCAGGCCTTCTGCCCCCAGTTCCCGCATGGCCTTCTCCAAACGCCACGCCACCGCCCGCTCCGTCTCCCCCTCCCGAATGGTGGGGGCCACCTCCTGTAAAGCCAGGTCGCAGATGCGCACCGCCTGGGCGATGAGGGCCAGTTCCCCCGGGTCCTTCTTCATGCGCAGGGCCTCCACAACCCCCTGGGTGGCCTGCAGCGAGACCTCCCTGGCCTGGGCGTCCTTCAGGGCTTGCACCAGAGCCTGATAGGTGGCCACCGTTACATGGCCGGCCTCAAACCCCACCCTGCGGACGCCCGTCTCCTGCAGGAGTTTGGGGAGCCACTCGTAACTGCCGGTGATGCGCACCACCCGGAAGGCGGGGGCCTGCTGGCCAGCCTGCTCCACATAGCGGAAATCGGTGGCCAGCAGGGCCTCGGTGGAGGTGATGAGGAGCCATCCCGCCGAGCCGGTGAAGCCCGAGAGCCAGCGCCGGTTCTCCGGCGTGGAGACCAGCAGGGCGTCCAGCCCCATCTCCCCCAGGCGGGTGCGCAGGCGCTGCAGGCGCTCGCTCATACCTCCTCCTCCCGAATGTGGACCGCCAGGAAGTCCAGGGCGTAGAGGTAGCCCCGCCACCCCAGCCCGCATATCTGCCCCACCGCCAGGGGGGCAATGACCGACTTGCTCCGCCACTCCTCCCGTGCGTGGATATTGGAGAGGTGCACCTCTACGATGGGGAGGCGGGTATCGGCCAGGGCGTCCCGCAAGGAGAGGCCATAGTGGGTAAGGGCGCCGGGGTTGATGACGATGCCCTGAGCGTGAGGGGCGTGCTCCTGCAGGAAGTCAATAATAGCCCCCTCAGAGTTGGACTGGAAGAAGAGGAGTTCCACGCCCAGTTCCTGGGCCTTCTCCGCCAGGCGTTCCTGGATGTCCTGGAGGGTCAGGGTGCCGTAGATAGCGGGGTCCCGTGCCCCCAGGCGATTCAGGTTCGGCCCGTGGATGACCAGGATTCGGCGCATATCGGTGCCCCTCTTGCTCAACAATGGCCCCGCCCCAGGCCCTCTGCCTGGGGCATCGCCCTTTCCATAAGCGTGGGGCACCACGGTGGGTGGTGCTGTATCGGCCCCCTTTGGCCCCCACGCCTTCCTCCTTCCTCTCCCATCATACACCCCTGCCCCTGAGGGTGCACTCCCCGGCGCTGGGGGATGCCCTTGGCGCTTCCCCACGCCCCCACAGGGCGTGCGCTATACTTGCCTTCCAGAGGGAGGGACGATGAGCGCCCTAGAGGGCCTGCTGGTGGTTGACCTGGGGCGAGCCCTGGCTCCCCGCTACGCCTCTATGCTCCTGGGGGATATGGGGGCCAGGGTGGTGCGCATTGAGCAGGGCGAACCGCCCCCCGCCGGCCTGTGGCACCCCCTTCTGGCCCGTTTCTTTGACCGTGGCAAAGAGAGCGCCCTTTTGGACCTCCATACACCCCAGGGGCGGGATACCCTCTTGGGCCTCCTGGCACGGGCCCATGTGCTCCTCCACGACCTGCCCCAGCCGGAGGCCCAGGCCCTGGGCCTTACCGGCGCTGTCCTGGCCCAGCGTTTCCCCCACCTTATCGTCTGCAGGATGCCCCCCTTCCCCTGGGGCTGGCCCCAAGCCCATGCCCCCGCCGACGACGGCGTCGTCTCCGCCTGGACGGGTATCTACGGCGACCAGGGTGGGGTGGGCAATCCCCCGGCCTTCGTTTACCTCCCCCTGCCCAGTTACGGCGCCGCTCTGAACGGCGTGATAGCGGTTACCTCGGCTCTGCTGGCCCGCCTGCGCAGTGGGCGGGGGCAGGAGGTGGAGGTCTCCCTGGTGGACGGCTCTCTGGCCCTGCAGACGGGCACCATCGTGGGGGGGCCGAAGGTGCGCCCCCCGGCGGGGGGAAGACGCTCCCCCCAGGGCATCAACCCCATCTACCGCCTCTACGAAGGGAGCGATGGGGAATGGTTCTTCCTGGCCTGCGGGAACACCACCTTCTGGAACAAGTTATGCATCGCCCTGGAGAGGCCCGAGTGGACGGCCGACCCCCGCCTGGCGGATGCCCCCTGGGGCCTCCCCCAGGACGCCTATGAACCCCTCACCACCACCCTGGCCCATATCTTCCGTCAGAAGCCCCGTGCCTACTGGCTGGACCTCCTGCGTCGGCACGACATCCCTTGCGCCCCGGCCCTTACGCGGGAGGAGTTCCTCCAGCACCCCCAGGTGGCCCACAACCACATCCTGACCACGGTGGAGGACCCTCTCCTGGGCACCACCCGCCAGATGGGGGTGCCCCTTTTCCTCTCCCATACCCCTGGGCGGGTAAAGGGGCCGGCTCCCCTCCCCGGCCAGCACACCCTGCAGTTGCTGGAGGAGGCCCGCCGGCCCCCTGACCTTCTTCCCCCACCCGGCCCAACGCCGTCAGCGCCCTTGGAGGGCATACGGGTGGTGGACCTGGCCATGTATATCGCCGGGGCCTACTGTTCCAGCATCCTGGCGGACCTGGGCGCCGATGTGGTGAAGGTGGAGCCTCCCACCGGCGACCCCTTCCGCCCCAACAGCGGGGCCTTCCAGGGATGGAACCGGGGCAAGCGGGGGATAGTGGTGGACCTCACCCGTCCCCAGGGGCGGGAGGTGCTCTACCGCCTGGTAGAGCGGGCAGATGTGGTAGTGCAGAACTACCGCCCCGGCGTGGCGGAGCGCCTGGGGGCCGACGAGGCCTCCCTGCGCCGTATCAACCCCCGCCTGGTCTACTGCGCCGTTACCGGCTACGGCCCCCACGGCCCCTTTATTGACCGCCCCGCCTTTGACCCCCTCCTCCAGGCCCAGAGCGGGGCCATGACCGCCCAGGGCCATCCCCCCGTCTTCCTGCGGGTCGCCATCACCGATTACGCCGCTGCCATGCTGGGGGCGTGGGGTGTTCTGCTGGCCCTGTGGCACCGTGCTCGCACCGGCCAGGGCCAGCGGGTCGACTCCTGCCTCCTGAACGCCGCCTTTGCTATCCAGGCCGGGGAGTTCTTCCAGGCCCCCGGTCTCCCCCGCCCCCATCACCTGGACCAACTGGGCACCGGGCCCGGGTATCGCCTCTTCCCCGCCAAAGACGGCTGGCTGTTCATCGCCTGCTGGGAGCACGCCCACTGGGATGCCCTCTGCCGAACGCTGGGGGTGGGATCTGTGCCTCTACCCCAACCCCACTCCCCCGAGGCTGAGCGTCTGAGCGTCCTCCTGGAGGAGCGCTTCCGGGAGCGGGAAGTGGCCCACTGGCTTTCCGCCCTGGCACGGGCGGGGGTGCCCTGCGCCCCGGCCCGCCTCACCCGGGACCTCTTCGGGGAGAAGGTGCTCTGGGAGACGGGCCGCCTGGTGGAGCACACCTCGGCAGACCTGGGGACGGTCCATCAGGTGGGGCTGACCTTCCACTTCTCCCAGACGCCGGGGCGCCTGTGGCGCTCGGCCCCGGCCCTGGGCCAGCACACCCGTGAGGTGCTGGCGGAACTGGGCTATACACCCCAGGAGACCGACGCCCTCTACCGGGCCCGTGCGGTCGCCTAGTGCGGAGGGCGCTTTCCCTCTATAATATCCCCAGAAAGCGGAGGGGAGAGGACATGAGCGTGGAAAAATACCTCCAAGCCGGGGAAAGGGTGCTGGCCTCCTGCGGGGCCTTCTTCGCCACCGACCGTCGCCTTATCCGCTACAGCGACGACCCCACCACCCCCGAGCCGGTGCAGTCCCTGGCCTACGACGAGATCGCCGGCATCCGCCTGGGGGTGCGCACCCGTATGGCCCTCCTGCTGGGGGGGCTGGTGCTGGCCCTCATCGGCTTGCTCATTTGCCCCACCCCCCCGGTGCTGGACAAGGTGGCCCTGGTGCTGGTGCTGGCGGGGGCGGGACTGGTGCTCTACGGCTTCTTCACCCGCAAGATGTTCCTGGAGTTCCGCAGTCAGAAACTCTCCAAAGCCCAGCAGGCCCTCTGGCGTCTGGAGGACACCCGGAGTGAGTCCGCCCGCCAGTTGGCCCGCACGGTGCACGAGAACATCCAGCGGGTGCGCAAGGCCCAAAGGGAGCAGGGGCAGAAGGGCGCACCCTAACCAGGCGCCCCCGTCCCCATAGCGCCGGGGGCCTTGCCCCCACCGCTAACGGTTATTCACGCCTCCTCCACGCAAACAGCAGGAGCCAGAGGGACACCACGCCCATCCCCAGCACGGCAAAGGCAAGGATGAGGCCCGGGTTAGGTGTGGTCCCCGAGGGGTCTCCACGGGGGGCAGGGGTGGGCGAGGAGGGCACCAGCCGAAGCACCTTGTCGTCGCCTGGGCGGGGGCCCGCTCGCCCGTCCCGATTGCTGGTGGTGAGATACAGGTAGCCATCCGTCCCCTGGACGATATCCCGCAAGCGCCCCCACTCCCCCTGCAGGAGCACCTCTTGCCCCACCAGGTTCCCCTGGTCGTCCAGGTCCAGACGGCGCAGATGGGACTGCTCCCCGCCAAACCCCAGGGTTACAAAGAGCAGGTCGCCCTGCCACTGGGGATAGCGGGGGCTGGTAACGAACACCGCCCCCGCCGGGGCGATGCTGGGGGAATACACTGCAACGGGGTCAATGAAGCGTGGGTCGCCGGCCCTCCCCTGCACCAAGGGCCAGCCGTAGTTGGCCCCCGGCACCAGGCGGTTCACCTCGTCGTTGCCCACAGGGCCGTGTTCCGTTATCCATGCCTGCCCCGTTCGGGGGTGGAAGGCCAGCCCCTGGGGGTTCCGATGCCCCAGGGTATACACCAGGGAACCAGGGAAGGGGTTATCGGGGGGCGGGAAGCCGCCCCTCTCCATGCGCAGAACCTTGCCCGCCAGGGAGGAGAGGTCTTGGGCCAACTCGGGGCGTCGGGCGTCCCCGGTGGTCGCCCACAGCATCCCGTCGGGGCCAAACTTCAGCCGGCACCCGTCGTGGATCTCCGCTCCCGGGATGCCGTCCACCAGCACCGTCTCCTCCGCTCCCCGCCCTTCCACCTCTCGGAGGCGCACAATGCGGTTGGCCAGGGTGCCGTCGCCTTGGCGATAGGTGTAGCAGAGGTAAACGAAAGGCTGGGCGGGAAAGGCGGGGTCCAGGGCGATGCCCATCAACCCCCCTTCCCCCACGCTGGCCACCGGCAACGCCGCCCAGGGTGGTCCCAGGAGGCGCCCCTGGGCGACCACCCGCACCCGCCCCGGCCGTTCCGTCAGGAAGAGGCGTCCGTCGGGGGCGAAGGCCAGCGCCCAGGGCACCTCCAGCCCTTGCGCCACCACCTCCACGGTGAAGGGCAGTTGCCCCTGGGCACGCACTGCGCCGGTGGAGAAGAGAAGCGCCAGCAGAAGAAGGACCCTCTTTGCCCACCCCACGCCGTTATCATACCCAAAAGAAGGGGCCAGTAGGCCTGTGCCCTGGTAGAATAAGGGCAAAGGGAAAAGATGCCCAAAGGGGAACGGCACGCCTATTTCTGTCAGCACTGTGGCTGGGAAAGCCCCCAGTGGTTTGGCTTCTGCCGTGCGTGTGGCGTGCAGGAGCCCCTGGTGGAGGCCCCTCTGCCGACTGCCCAGCGCTCCGCCTGGGTAACGCCTGGCGGGGAGCCGATGGAACTGGCCGAGGTGCGGGTGGAGGGCGCACCCCGCATTCCCCTCCCCCTGCCCGAGGTGAACCGTGTGCTGGGCGGGGGGCTGGTGCCGGGGAGCATCCTCCTCCTGGCGGGGGAGCCGGGCATCGGCAAGTCCACCCTCCTCCTGCAGATAGCCCACGCCCTCGCCCAGCAAGGGCCGGTGGTCTACCTGGCGGGGGAGGAATCCCCCGAGCAGGTGCGCCTGCGCTCCCAACGCCTGGGTATAGACGGTCGTGGCATCTTCCTCCTCTCCGACACCTGCATAGACACCCTCCCCGAACGCCTGGAGCGCTTCTCCCCTAGCCTGCTCATCGTGGATTCCGTCCAGACCCTCTTCACCCAAGAGGCCGAGGGGACGCCGGGAAGCGTCGTTCAGGTGCGGGAGTGCACCCGACGCCTCCTCCAGTGGGGCAAGGGGAGAAGGGTGCCGGTGCTCCTGGTGGGGCACGTAACCAAAGCCGGGGAGGTGGCGGGGCCGGAGGTGCTCCAGCACATGGTAGATGCGGTGCTCTCACTGGAGGGGGAAAGGCGCACCGCCCTGCGCCTCCTGCGGGCCGAGAAGAACCGCTTCGGCTCCACCCAGGAGGTGGCGGTGCTGGAGATGACCGCCCACGGCCTGCGGGAGGTGGCCGACCCCTCCCGTTACCTTCTAGAGGGGCGCTCCCAGGCCCCCGGCTCTGCCGTTGCTCCCTTGCTGGTGGGCGACCGCCCCCTCCTGGTGGAGGTGCAGGCCCTCACCAGCCCCACAGGTGCCCCCTCCCCCCGGCGGGATGCGGTGGGCTACGACGAGCGCCGTCTGCGGAGCATCGTCGCTACCCTGGTCCAGCGTGCCCACTTCCCCCTGGGCGACCAGGACATCACCGTCAAGGTGGTGGGGGGCCTGCGGGTGGACGACCCGGCCGCCGACCTGGCCGTTGCGCTGGCCATCGCCTCCAGCGCCCGTGACCGCCCCCTGAACCCCTCCACCGTTTTCCTGGGGGAGGTGGGGCTGACAGGGGAACTGCGTTCCGTCCCCCAAACGGAACGCCGACTGCAGGAATCGGCACGCCTGGGCTTCACCTCTGCCTTGCTCCCGGCGGGCGGAGAGGCCCATAGCCCCCAGGGGATGCAGGTCCATCCTCTCCACACCCTGAGGGATGCCCTGGCCCTGGCCCTCCCCCACTTGCCACAGTCCCAAGACTCCGTGCAAGCCCTGGTGGACCTCTTCCAGCACGACGAAGAGGCCCAGCGCATCGCCCGCCGTGCCCTGGACCTGGAAGAGCGGGAGGGGCACCAGGGCCACTGGCTGGGCTTTGAATGGCACGAGGTGGAAGCGCAGGAGCGCAAACTGCGGGCCCTGGTGGGGCCGTTGCTGAAGGTGAGTTTTCGCAGTAACAGCGCCACCTGCTACCGCCTGAAGAACCCCCAGGCGGTGCGCCAGGCCCTTCAGCAGATAGGAGGCTGAGGGATGCCGTCTCGCCCCCATACCACGGTGGTTATCCCGGCCTACAACGAGGAAGAAGGGATACGGGTGGTGCTGGAGAAGGTCTGTGCAGTGGTGGACGGGGGATATGAGGTCATCGTGGTAGACGACGGTTCCACCGATAGAACCGCCGAAGTCGCCTCCCGTTTCCCGTGTCGGGTTATCCGCCATCCTACCAACCGAGGAAAGGGGGAGGCGCTGAAGACAGGCATCGCCCACGCACAGGGTGAGAATATCATCTGGATAGACGCCGACGACACCTACCCGGCCGAGCGCATCCCCGACATCGCATCGGCGCTCCGCAACGGCGTGGACCTGGTCTACGCCTCACGGCGCTCTGGGGAGGGGCACATCCCCCTTTTCAACCGCTTGGGCAACGCCCTTTTCCGCTTCCTTATCCGTGGCATTTACCGCTTCACACCCCACGACCCCTGCACCGGCCTGTGCGGCGTCAAAAAAGTCCATCTGGAGGCCATGGCGCTTGAAGCCCGCCGTTTCGCCATTGAGTCCGAAATCGCAATGAAAGCAGGCCGGATGCGCCTCCGCATGCTGGACCTCCCTATCGTCTACCGCTCCCGCATCGGGCAGGCCAAACTGAAGGGGGTCTTTGCCGGTGCAGAAATTATGACGATGGTCTTCCGAAACCTCTTCTGGAGCCCCAGGGTCAACGGCACAGCGCATCAGGCGGACCACTGCCCAAAGGTGCCTTAGAATGCGCATCCTCATGGTTGCCCACCACTGGCACCCCCATCTGGGGGGCCTGGAGGTCGTTGCACGGGAGTTGGCCACCAGACTGGTGCACCGGGGGCACCAGGTTACCGTGGTTACCTCCACCGTTGGAGCGCCCCACACGAACTGCCAGGGCCCAAGGTGGGACTGCCCCGTTTACCGCGTCCCGGCGTGGGATGCGCTGGAGCGATGGTGGGGCATCCCCTACCCCCTCTTTTCCCCTGCTCTCCTCCCCATCCTGCGTCGGCTGGTGCCCGCCCACGATGTGGTGCTGGTGCACACCCACATCTTCGCGAGTTCCGTCGCGGGTGCCCTCATGGCACGACGCTTCGGGAAACCCCTCGTGGTCTACCAGCATACCCCCTTCATCCAATACCCCTTTCCCTGGAGCCTGGTGGAGCGGGGAGCCGACCTCTTCCTGGGGCGGTGGCCCCTGCGCTGGGCCACCCGGCTGGTCGCTAACAGCCACGCCTCGGCCTGCTATGTGCAGGCCCTGACCCCCGGTCGCCCTGTGGAAGTGATTTACCCCGGCGTGGACACCGAGCGTTTTTCGCCCGTGGCATCCACCGCAGAGCGCCAGGCCCTGCGCCGGCGTCTGGGCCTGCCCACCGATGCCTTTATCGCTCTGTCTGCGGGGCGCATCACCTATAAGAAGGGCCTGGACACTCTAGTGGACGCCTGCACCGCTTTACAGGGGGCCTCTGATATGCTCGTGGTTATCGTAGGGGACGGGCCTGACCGCTCCGCCCTGGAACGGCGGGCGCAGGCTCGGGGGCTTTCCTGTGTGCGTTTCGTGGGCGCAGTCCCCTTTGATGCCATGCCGAGCCTTTATCGCTCCGCCAACATCTTCGTGCTCCCCTCCCGCACAGGAGAGGGGTTCGGGTTGGTGCTCCTGGAGGCCCTGGCCAGCGGACTGCCGGTAATAGCCACTACCAACGGAGGCCCTGCAGAGGTGGTGCACAACGGGCACAATGGCCTGTTGGTGCCCCCGGAAGACCCTCTTGCCCTGGCCCACGCCATCCGGCGCCTGAAAGAGGACACCGCCTTGGCCCAAAGGATGGGGGAACACGCCCGTGCCACCGCCCTGCAGATGGACTGGGAGCGCTTCGTCTCCCGCTGGGAGGTCCTGCTGCAGAGCGTCTGCGCCTTCGGGGGGCATAACGGTGGCCCAGGGTAACGCCCGCCTAACCCTCACCCTGCCAGGAAAGGTGCTCGCTCTGCCCCTTGTGGGGAGCCTCTGGCGCTACCGTGGGTGGGCAGTGGCAGCGGGCTTGTGTGGGGGGGTGCTGGCTCTCCGCTTCGTTTACACGATGAGCCGAGGAGGGCCGCCCGGCCCCGACCCGGGCGATTGGCTGGCCCTGGGCCATGACCTTTTCGGAGAGCGGGTGCGGGCCGCTCGCGCCGTTTTCCCCCCGCTCGTGCCGGCCCTGGCGAAAGGGTTCGCTCTCCTTCTCGGGCCGCTGCCCGGCCTGGCCCTGCTGGGAGCGCTGGCCCTGGTGGCAGCCGCTCCTGCCGTCTTCTTCATGGCGTATCACAGCGGGGGTCTCCTTTGGGCGGGGGTGGCTACTCTAGGGGCGCTCTTCCTCCCCTACCACAACGAGGCCATGGCCTGGGGGGGATACCCCCAGTTGCTGGCAGAGGCCCTGGTGCTGGCGAGCCTTGTCCTGCTGGGCCGGGGCCTCCAAACGGGACATCAACGCCTCTTCCTGGTGTCGGCCGGGGCGGGGGTGCTGGGCATAGCCACATCGGTGTGGGGGGTGGCCTTCCTGGCCCTGAGTGTCCCCCTGCTCCTGGCCACCGCCCTGCTGGTGGGCCTTCTGCGCCCGGCAACCCTTCGGCTTCTGGGGGCGTGGTGGCTCCCCCCTGTGGTGGTGGGAGGAGTGCTCCTGACCCCCATCTACTGGGGCTACTTCTCCCACTTCGCCGAGGTGCCTCTCAACCCCTCCCGCCTCGCCCCGCCGGACGCGTTCCGTTTCGTGTTCCGGGAATGGCCCTGGGGCAGTGGCTCTATCTTCTTCGTTCTGCCCTTTTCGGCGGGGCTGGCGGTTTACTGCCTGTGGCTCGCCCCCCGGCCCAACCTCCTCGGCCTGACAGTTCCGCCCCTTATCCTCACCGCCCTGGCCTTCTACTTCCCCACCGGGGAGCCCCGATTCCTGAGCCTGCTGGAACTGGGCATCTGGCTGGGTATCTGCGCCGTGCTGGTAGAGGCGTGGGCCGCAGCCCAGAGGCTGGCTCCCAAAGGGCAGGTGGGGGTGCGTTGGGGTCTCCTGGGGGTGGCGCTGGCCCTCACCGCCTTTGTGGTGGCCAGGGGAAACCAGCGGGCGGTGGCCTCCGACGAGTGGTATCGGGTGGTAACGCCGGAGGTGCACCAGGCCCTGGAGTGGCTACGGCGCCACGGCATCCCCGGGAGCGTTGTCGTGGCCTCGGGCAACCTCCGGGGCTTCCAGTATTTCTGGTGGATTGAAGGCTACGCCCGCCTGCCCGCTTTCAGCGCCACCGACCCCAAGTGGATGGCTCTCAAGGACGAGGTCTGGCAGAATGCCGTCGCCCGGCAGGTGCTGGCCAGCCCCTCCCCTCAGGAGGTCGCCTCCCTGGCCCAGGAGCACCACATCCGCTACCTCTTCCTGGACAAGAGGGTGGTCAAGGAGACCGAGGTCTTCCGGCAGGCGGGCTTCGTCCCCGCCTTTGAGAACGCCACCATCCTGGTGTTGCAGTGGGGGGGCTTCACAGCCCCAGGGCCTGCTCCGCCTCCCGTGCCACCTGGCGCATAACCTGCTGAAGGGGCATCCCACGCTCCTGGGCGATGCGTCGACACGCCTCGTATTCTGGGGCCACGGCCAGGGGCCTCCCCTCCCACCGCTTCACCTTCACCGGCACCGGCCCCAGGCTCGTGGAGAGGGTTATCTCCTCCCGCTGGGCCTCGTGGCGCAGGACGGGGCGGGTGCGCACCCCTAGGGTAGAGGTCTCCCGAAAGAGGAGGGCCACCGCCTCCCCCTCCAGATGGGCGGGCACCAGCGCCGACAAAAGCACCCCCGGCCGTCCCTTCTTCATCTGCAAGGGCTGGAGCCACACATCCCTGGCCCCCAGGGCGAAGAGGCGCTCCTGCACATACCCGTAAATCTGCGGGTTCATGTCATCTATATTGGTCTCCAGGAGCACAAGGGGCGATGCCTCCGCCTCCACCGTGCCCAGCCACACCGCCAGGGCGTTGGGCCAGGAGGGGATGTCCCGGGTGCCCAGGCCATACCCATACCGCTCCACCTGCATAACAGGGCGGGCGAAGGTAGCCAGGGTGGTTACCAGAGCGGTGCCCGTGGGGGTGGCCAGTTCCCCCACCTCCTGGGCAGGGGGAGGCACCACAGGGGCGTGGGCCAGGGAAATGAGGGCAAGGGTAGCCGGGGCCGGCACCGGCAGAAGCCCGTGCTGGGAGCGCACCAGCCCACTCCCCACCGGTAGGGGCGATGCATACACCCGCTCCACACCCAGGTGGGCCAGCCCCGCCACCACCCCTACCACATCCAGCAAAGTGTCCAGCGACCCCAACTCGTGCAGGTGGCTCCCCGGCCGGCCATGGGCCTCTGCCTCGGCCTGCTCCAGACGGGCGATAACCGCCAGGGCCTTCTCCTGCACCCCGGGGGGCAAGGCCGAGCCTTGCAGGGCGTGGCGGAAGTGTTCCCAGGTGGGGAAACGGGGAGCGGTGGGCTCCAGCAGGATGCGCAGGTGGGTGCCCACTATCCCACCCCGCTGTGCCGGGGACGCCTCCAGACGCCACCCCCCAACCCCTAGGGCGTGGAAGGTCTCCTCCAGAAAGGCCAAAGGGAGGCCGGCGTCTACCAGGCCAGCCAGGAGCATATCCCCGCTCACGCCCCCAATGAGGTGCAGATAGGCGGAGCGCACCTTCACCGCAGGACCACCCGCACCTTATGCCGGGACCACAAGTCCATAAGGATTTCCCGATCCATCAGCCCGCTGGGGTGCACCGCCCCCTGGGGGGCATAACAGAAGACGAAAACAGCCGGATACGCCGCCGAAAGGATAAGGGCCTTTCCCAAAGCCTCGGCCAGGTGGTCGCCCGCGGAGCGCCGGCTCCCCACAAAGCGCCCCAGGATAGCCAGGGTGGGGCGCCCGGCGATATCTACCACCAGGTCAGGGGTAAAAGACTGGCCAAAGGCACGGGTGGGGACGATCCCCTGGGCACCCGGCTCCGCCACCCCGCTCCAGAGGGCATAGGGGGTCTGGGCGGTATCCAGGGATTCCTTCAGGAAGCCCTCCACCAGCGCGGCCAGGTGGCGTTTGAACTCCTCGTGGTCGGCGTAGCGGTCTTTCAGGGGGGCACGCAGAAGGGAGCGGGACAGTTCCTCCACGAAGTCGTTGATGCCCATCAAGCGGTGCGGGGTAGTCATTCCCTATCCTCCGGCAGTGGGGCGGGTCTTCCTCAGGGCCTCGTTGAGGCTCCCGGTGCGGTAGCCCGCCAGGTCTAGGGTAACATAGGCATACCCCAACGCCTTCAACCCCTCCACCACACGGGTGCGCACGCCCGGCTCCACCAGGCGGGGGAGGTCGGCCGGTTCCACCTCTATACGGGCGATGGCATCGTGGTGGCGCACCCGCACCTGGCGGAAGCCCAGGGAACGCAGGAGAGCCTCCGCCTGCCCGATGCGCTGGAGGGCCTCCACGCTGACCGGCGTCCCGTAGGGGATGCGGGAGGCGAGACAGGCCATGGCCGGCTTGTCCCAGGTGGGCAGGCCCAGGGCACGGGAGAGGGCACGGATATCTGCCTTCCCGAGGCCCGCCTCCACCAGAGGGGCACGGACGCCCTGCTCCTGAGCGGCCTGCAAGCCGGGGCGGAAGTCGCCCAGGTCGTCGGTGTTGGTGCCATTGGCTATCCACGCCAGCCCCTCGGCCTGGGCAAGGGGGCGCAGGACGGAGTAGAGTTCGGTCTTGCAGAAGTAGCAACGCAGGGGGCTGTTGGCTCGGTAGCCGGGGTTATCCATCTCCCGGGTCTCCACCAGACGGTGGCGGAAACCGAACTGGCGGGCCAGGCGTTGGGCCTCGGCCACCTCTGCCGGGGGCACCGCCGGAGACACAGCGGTTACCGCCAGGGAGCGGTGGCCCAGCATCTGGTGGGCCACCACCGCCAGGTAGGTGCTATCTACCCCCCCGGAGTAGGCCACCAGCACCGAGCCCATCTCCGCCAGGATGGCACGGAGGCGCTCTTCTCGTGCACGGGCCTCGGCCGTTACCTCTGGCGCCATAACCCCTCCCTTCTCTTTCGGGCGCCCCTGCTGATGCCCAGTGTGCCCTGTGGGCAATCCTCCGTCAAGTGCCGGGGGGCGCCCGCCACCTACACCCTGCTGCCCGCCCTCTTTGCGCAAAAACCCGGGGCCACAGCCCTGGGAACGGGGGCCCTTATGGCCGACGGCCGATGCGTAGTGTTGGGTATAGCCGAGGCGCAGGTGCGTATAGAAGGGCGCGCCCGCACCACCATCGTCGTCTTTGGCCCCGAAGGCCCGGACGCCCTGCTGGGGGCCCATACTCCTGGCGGGCTTCTCCCTCACCGTTGACCCCATCCGCCGGCGTCGGGTGCCGGGGTTGGTAGTATCATTCGCCGGGCAAGCCCTTCTCCAAACGGCGCTCCAGGTTGTGCATGCGCTGGGCCAGGGCCACATCCCCCTGGGTGCGTTCCACAAGGCCCCGCACCGCATCGGTGGTGCGGCGCAGGCCCCCTGTCATCCCATCGGGAAAGTCCACGGTGATCAACAGGGCGTAAATGTCGTCCATCACCTCCAAGAGGGCATGGCACCGCTCCATCTCCCCCCGGCGCAGGGCGTCCAGGACAGCCCGTCGGAGTTCCCCCACTGCCTCCCCCAACCCGTTCAGATAGGGGGCAACGCCTATTTTCAGGTCCTGGAAGCCGGGCAAGGGCTGGCCGAGGAGAACCGCCAGGAGGGTCGACGCCTCGGCGAACTCCTTCTGGGCATCCTCCACGAAGCCGGCGTAATACACATCAGGGTGCTGGTGCAAGAGGGCGTCCACCCGCTCCAGGCGTTCCCGGGCCTGGGCCAACTGTCGCTGGGCAGCCTCATATTGCCCCCGGTGGGTGGAGCGGATGGCCAGGGCGCAGTGCTGGATGACCTCTCGGCATAGGAGGAGGGCCTGCTCCCGTGCAGTGAAGGTCTGAGTGAGCAGGGCACGGGCGGTCTCGCCGATGGCCTGGAGGCGCTGGGCGTAGGTGGACATCTAGCCTCCCCGGGCCGTGCGGACGGCCTCCACCAGTTCCCGTGTCGCCCGCTCGGGGTCCTCGGCCCCGCAGACGGCGCTGAGCACCGCCACCGCATCCGCCCCGGCCGAAACCACCTGGGCTACATTGGCGGCGGTGATACCCCCAATGGCCACCACGGGGGCCTGCACCGCCTGCTTCACCTTGCGCAGGGTCTCCAAGCCAGCGTGGCGGGTGCGCTCCGGGGCCTTGGAGGTGGTGCCGAAGATGGCCCCTACGGCGATGTAGTCGGCTCCCTGTGCCTGGGACGCCAGGGCCTCTTCCAGGAGGGCGTGGGAGCGCCCGATGATCTGCTGAGGGCGCAGCACCTGCCGTGCTTGGGGCAGGGGCAGGTCCAGTTGGCCAATGTGAAGGCCATCGGCCTCGGCCGCCAGGGCCAGGTCGGCGTGGTCATTCACGACCAGCAAGGCACCATAACGGGTGCACATCTCCCTGAGGGTGGTGAGGGCCTGCAGTTGGGTGCCCTTTTCTGCCTGCTTATCCCGCCACTGGAGCACCTGCGCTCCGCCCTTCAGGGCTCCCTCGGCGACCTGGAGGGGGTCTCGTCCTCGGCACTGGGCCGGGTCAACAATGACATACAGCCCCCGCACCCGTTGAGCGATGGGCCGGCGTAGGTCGGCCCCCAGGCGGGCCTCGGCGCGCCCCAGCACCTTGCGGGCACGCTCCGCCAGGCCGGCGTCTATGCCCCCCCAAGCCTCCAGGAGGGCGAGGACCCGCATGGCCGACGCCACCGCCTCCAGCCCCTGGGCGGGGGAGACCCGCCACCCCCGCAGGGGGTCCCTCTCCTCTTCCTCCTCCCCCTGGAGGGTGTGGCGCAGGGAGCGCACATCATACGCCAGGCCGATGGGTTGGGTAATCGCGGCCTCCACCGTGCGCAGGAGAGCACCCAGGGCGGTGCGGTAGTCGGGGAAGATAGGCTGGGGGCTTACCAGTTCCATGTTTATAGCCCCGCCTCTTTCAGTTCTTTGGGGACTTCCCCTTCACGGGCGGCGGCGATCTGCTCCTGCACGCTCTTGGGCAGTTCTAGGCCGAACTGTCGGAACTTCTCCTCCACATATCGCCCGATGTTGCGGGGGTCTTTGTAGTAGTCCAGGGTGGGGAATTGGGGCGGGGGTCCGCTCTCCTCGTGGATGGTCTGGACGGACTTATGGTAGGCAAAGGGGGAGACGAGACGGCGCATCTCCTTCCCCCCGCAGTGGGGGCACACCGGCTCCACCACCTGGAAGACCGACCTGGTGAAGATGGTGGTAACCCTCTGGCAATGGGCGCACCGATAGTCATAGAGGGGCATAGGCACCTCCTACTCCTCGTCGTCCTCATCCCCCAGGTCTGTCTCCTCCTCCTCGTCCGGCCCCAGGCCCAGTTCCGCCCGCTCCCACTCGTCCAGCCCCTCTTCCTCCCCCTGGGTCAAGGCGCTTTTCACCTTGCGCCCCCATGCCTCCATCGCCTCAGGGCTTTCTTCGTCCCCCTCGCTGAGCATCTCCTCGCCGGGGAAGCCCTTATCCAGGCTCTCCCCCCAGGAGCGATGGAGGGCTACCGGAGAGAAGAGGCGTTGCAGGTTGGCGCTCCCACAGTGCTCGCAGTGCAGGGTAGACGCCGCGGACACGGCCGAAAAGGAGCGGAAGAAGAAGGTGCTCTTGCGGTGGCAGTCCTGACAGCGGTATTCGTAGATTGGCACGCCACATCACCCCCTAGCGCATGGTAGCACAGACCGCTCCCACGGGAGCACCACCTTGCCTTGCCTTTCTCCCTGCGCCATCATGACGGTGCTGACCCCTGGCAAAGAGAGCAGGGCTTGTCTAACATCGGGGGCCGGTAGACAAGCCTGGGAGGGCCCAAGCCGTGGGCCGGAGAGGAGGCATTTATGCCCCGCACACCCATCCCCATCCGCCTGGAGCGCTCTGTATTGTCGGTGCCCGCTTCCCGCTGGGATATGATCCAGAAGGCGGTCGCCTCCGATGCGGACTGCATCTACCTGGACCTGGAGGACGCCGTCGCCCCCAGTCAGAAGGAGGCCAGCCGTCCCCTGGTGATCAAGGCCCTGCGGGAACTGGAGTGGGGGAGGAAGATACGCTGTTTCCGCATCAACGGCCTGGACACCCCCTGGGCCTATCGGGATATCGTGGAGGTGGTGGAATCGGCGGGCGATCGGCTGGACTGTATCGTCCTCCCCAAGACCCAGCGCCCAGAGGATGTGGTGTTTGTGGACGTGCTCCTCACTCAGATAGAGCGCTCCAAGGGCTTCACCCGCCGTATCGGCATTGAGGCCCAGATAGAGACCGCCCAGGGCATGGTGAACATCCACGCCATCGCCACCGCCAGTGAGCGCCTGGAGGCCCTGGTCTACGGCCCCGGCGACTACGCTGCGTCCATGCAGATGCCCGTATCGGCCATCGGCGAGCCCGATGAGGCCGACGCCCTCTACCCTGGCCACCGCTGGCACTACGCCATGCACCGTATCGTGGCCTCTGCTCGGGCAGCGGGCCTGCGTGCGCTAGACGGCCCCTATGCTGCCCACCGGGATACCGAAGGCTTCCGCAAGGCGTGCCTGGTGGCCCGCAGTCTGGGTTTTGACGGTAAATGGTGCATCCACCCCGTCCAGGTGCCCATCGCCAACCAGGTCTTTTCGCCCTCCCGTTGGGAGGTGGACTGGGCGCTACGGGTCGTTCAGGAATACGAAAAGGCCCTGGCCCAGGGGGAGGGGGCCATTACCCTGGAGGGGCGCATGATAGACGCAGCATCCCTGCGTATGGCCCAGGCCACCGTCCAGAAGGCCCGTCTGGCAGGGATGCTGTAAGGGGATTGACATTGTGCCCTGGGGCCAGGTCTACCGTGAGGGTGAGGCCACCATAAGGGGGCCGATGAGACGAAAGGAGGTCGTCATGTCCCAGGAGCCTATGGTGCGCTTCAGCCTGTGCCCCGACTGCGGGCATTGCCCCGAGGTGCGGGTCTACCCGGACCGAGTGGAGATCGGCGAGGAGCCGAGGATAGCGGTCCTCAGCCGGGAGCAGTGGGGGGTGCTGGTGGAAGCGGTGCGCCAGGGGAACCTGGAAGGCCCCTCGGCGCAAAAGGGGACGTGCCCCTGCGGGTGCGGTTGCCCGTGCTGTGGCTAGGGGGGCCTTCCCACAGGAGGCTCCTCCTGCTGCCCTGGGGGTAGAGGGAGTATGCTGGGCGAGACCCTTTCCCCCGCCGACCTGCGCCGGTTGACGGGTGTGAGCCGGAAGGCCCTGCGCCTCTACGAGGCGCGGGGCCTCCTTACCCCTCCTGTGCGCACCTATACGGGATGGCGCCGGTATTCCCCCCGGACAGTGGCGGAGGTGCGCTTTATCCGTTCCGCCCTGGCGGTGGGCCTCCGCCTGGAGGACCTGAAGCCCGCCCTGGACGCCTGGCGCCGGGGGCGAAGCCCGTGCCCTGTCCTGGCCCAGGCCCTCCGGCGCCGTTTGGCCGAAGTGGAGGTCCGCCTGCAAGCCCTGGTTCGTCAGCACCAGCGCCTCCAGGCTCTGGTAGAGGGATGGGACTGTCTCTGTCCACCCACGCCGGCGGTGTGTGCCCAGATAGGGCAGACCCAGCCGGCCCCCCCTTCCGCCT
>BEHZ01000014.1 GCA_002923335.1 bacterium HR23
ATGGTCGTTGCCCTCACCGGCTCCCCCGCCCTGGCCGGCATCGGCACCAGCATCCTGGGGGCCAGCCGGTTCATGGTGGGCTACCCCTTCGGCAAACTCACAGATGCCATCGGGCGTCGGCCGGGGCTGGCCCTGGCCGTTGGGGTGGGGTTGCTGGGCTCCCTGCTCACCGGGCTGGCCATGATGCGCCACTCCTTCCCCCTTTTCCTGGGGGGGCTGATGGTGTTTGGACTGGGGATGGGCGCCGCCCAACAGATCCGCCTGGCGGCGGCGGAGATGTTCCCTGTCCGCCGTCGTGCCGAGGGGATTGGGATTGTGCTCACCGGCTCCCTGGTGGGGGCACTCCTGGCCCCCCTGGTGGTGCGGGTCGCCCAGGGCACCGCCCCAGGCATGGGCGTGGATGTGCTGGCCTTGCCCTGGCTTCTGGTGCCCCTGGCCCTGTGCCCCGCCCTCCTCTCCCTCCTCTTTGTGCGCCCCGACCCCAAAGCCATTGCCAGCCATCTGGAGCGCTACTGGCCGGAGGAGAAGCCCCCCGCTCCTGCGCCTCACTCCGGCGCCGGGGGAGGCTTCCTGGACTACCTGCGCCGATACCCTACCCTGGTGGCCTTTGTGTGTAGCCTGTCCGCCCAGGGGAACATGGCCATGGTCATGGCCCTCACCTCCCTGGCCTTGAACCACCACGGCCACTCCCCCAGCGCCATCTCCCTCTCGGTCTCCATTCATGTAGTGGGCATGTTCGGCTTCTCCCTCCCTCTGGGGCGCTTGGCCGACCGCATAGGACGGCGGGCGGTGCTGGCCCTGGGGATGGTCATCGCCGGGGTCGGCTCCGCTCTGGTGCCCCTAAGCCCCCACTATTGGGTCATCACCACAGGGACTTTCCTGGTGGGGCTGGGATGGTCCTTCGTGAATGTGGGAGCCACTGCCCTCATCGCCGATGTGGTGCATCCCGGCGAGCGGGGACGGGCCATCGGAGCCAACGACACCTTCAGCAACGCCATGGGCATCGTGCTCCCCGTGGCGATGGGCGTCGCCATAGCCAGCCTGGGGCTGGGGGTGCTGGGGCTGGTGGGCGTGGTTATGATGGTCCCCGCCCTCCTGCTGACCCTGCGCCTGCGGGACAGCCATTCGGAGACGCTCCCCGCCCCCGCCGGTGGGAGCGACCACAAGGGCTAGCCCCGGCGCAACAGGCGCACCACCAGCCGAGGCACCCCCCACTGCGCCCATCCGGGGGTGGTGCCTCTTCACCGGCCTCCTCGGTGGGGGTGCGCTCCGGTTCCTACCCTTCTGGCGGCCGCACCTGTGGGATGCCCCCGAAGCGCAGGCGCAGCAGCCCGGCCAGGTCCTGGCTCACCGTCCGCACGATTTTCACACGGGTATCCGGGTCCTCCGTCCACACCACCGGCACCTCCTTCACCCGGAAGCCCCGCTTGCAGGCGGTGATGAGCAGTTCCGTGTCAAAGAACCAGGCGTTGTCCTTGATGTGGGGCAGGAGCGCCTGGGCAGTGGGCCGACTGATGGCCTTGAAGCCACACTGGGCGTCGGTGAAGGGCGTCCAGAAGAGCAGACGGATAAGGAGGTTGTAGCCCCGGCTGAGCACCTCCCGCTTTAGGGAACGGCGCACCCTGGCCCCCCGTGCCAGCCGGCTCCCAATGGCGATGTGATACCCCTCCAGGGCGATGGCATCCACCAGGGGGCGCAGGGCCGACAGGTCGGTGGAGAGGTCCACATCCATGTAGGTGAGGACATCCCGGTCGCTGGAGAGCCACGCCCGCTTCAGGGCCCGCCCCCGCCCCTTTTCGGGGAGGTGGAGCACCGCCACCTCCTGCGGATACCGACGGGACAGGTCCCGGGCGATGGCCAGGGTGCCATCGGTGGAGCCGTTGTCGGCTACCAGGATGCGCCAGGGATAGGGGAAGCCCTGCCCCAGGAACTCCCGCAGGGTGGAGACGCACTTGGGCAGGTCCCGCTCCTCGTTGTAGACGGGGATAACGATATCCACCGTGGGGGGCATGGGCACGCTCCGGGGGCACCGCCTGGCAGGGTGCACCTGCAAGACAGTATACGATACGCAGGTCGCCCCACCTAGCGGAGCGCCCCTGGCCGTGCCATAAGGGCCTCCAGGGCGGAGAGGGCCTGGCGGCGCAGGCGGTCGGCCTCCTGACGCTGGGCGTCAAAGCGGGAAAAGGGGGCGGGGTCGTAGGGTGCCCACTCGTCCCGCAAGGACGCCAGAGCCTGGGCCTCCCGCTGGGCCGCCTGGGCCAGGAGGTCGGCTACGACCCCCAGGGGAGGGGCCTTGGGGAGGGCGAGGGCCTTCCCCTGCAGGGTCCGAAACCTATCCACGAAGCGTTGGAGGTCCCGGCGCACCTCGTCACGCTTGCACTCCCCATCCCGCTCACGCCACGCATCATAGGCGGTGCGGAAGCCCTCCCAGGCGGAGGAGAGGCCGGCCACTGCCTGGGCGAAGGCCTCCAGGGCCGGGTCGGGGGTGGGCGTGGGGGAAGCAGGGCGGGGTGTGGGGCTAGGCGTGGCGGCAGGGGTGGTGGTCGCCTCAGGGGAAGGGATGGGGGAAGGGGTAGGGGTGGGCCGAGGGGTGGGAGTGGGGGGACGGCGGGCCTCCTCCAGGGCCTGCAGGGCCTTGCGCCGCAGCACATCCACATCCGCCCGCTCCGTCTCATAGTCCAGGAAGGCGTCGGCGCTCCCCGGCTGCCACTTCTCCGCCAGCCGGCGCAGGGCGGTCTCCTCCTTGGCCACCGCATCGCTCAGCAGTTCCGCCACCCTCTGGGCCTGGGGCGGGGGGACCAGGGCGTTGGCACGGCTCGCCACCTCGCTATAAAAGCGCACCGCAAACCCCCGCAGGTCCCGCCGTCGGGCCTCGGGTGTGCAGGCGGTGAGACCCGCCCGCCAGGCGTCAAACCCCTGCTGGAAGCCCTCCCACTCCTGCACCAGGGAGCGGATGGCCTGCACCGTCTCGGCGGTCAGGGCCAGTGGGGGGGAGGGCATCCCCGGCGTGGGGGTCAGTTGGGCGACGGCGGTCAACTGCTCCCGCACCCGTGCCTCCACCGTCGCCTGGATGTTGGGGGTGGGGCCGGGGGCGGGGGAAGGGGGTGTGGGATAGGGCGGAGCGCCACACCCCGCCAGGACGGCCACCCCCAGGGTCAGCATCGCCAGTAGCCAACAGCGCTTCACTTCCCCCTCCTAGCGTGTCAGCCCGGGGTAGAGGCCCAGCATATCGTTGACCAACTGCTTTCGGAAGGCCCCGCTCTCCAGACGCTCCACCAGCGCCTCTATCCCTTTGGGGTCCTCGGCCAGCAGGAGGAGCACACGCCTCCCCCCCGAGGCGGAGAGGAGGATCAGCCCCGTCCCTTCCCGTGCCACCGGCGGGGTGAGGGGCACGGCGATGGTGGTGGGGCCAACCTCTACCCCGGCGGGGGCCAGGTAGTGGGCCACCTGCCCCCGGTCTTCAAAGAGGGCCAGGAAGACCGTGTCCCGGCCGAGGTCCTCCCGCTCCTGGATGCGCACCTGGCGCAGGGGACGGGCCAGGAGGGTGCGCGTCTGGAGGGCCGAGGCCAGGAGGGCCTCCCGGGCGGCCACCACATCCACATCTCTCTGGAAGAAGTAGGGGAAGTCGGCCAGGGTGAAGGCCCTCTCCCCGCCGGTGAGGAAGTCGGCCAGGTTGGCGATGAAGCGGTCGTTGTCGGCGAAGGCGTTGAAAGGCTCCCCCAGGAAGGTCAAGTCCCCCACCGCCAGCACCCGCCCCGTGGCGTCTCGCCCCAGGGGGGCCAGGGCCTCATACCGCTCCCGGATGGAGGAGAAGGTGTTCTCGTCGGCTACCGCCAGGGGCGCCGGCGCCGTAAGGGAGCCGACGGTGAAGAGGGCAATGCGCTGGAGGCCGGCGGTAACGGGGTCGGGGGCGAAGCGGGTGAAGAAGACATATTGATAGTTGCCCCCGTTCTCCTTCAGGTTGTAGAGGTAGTCGCCGGCGAAGGTGATGCCGAAGGCGTTGGCCAGGCTGTTGATGGCGCCAGGGCGGTGGGGGTCCCCCAGCAAGAGGAGGCGTCCCCCCTTCTCCACAAATCGGCGCAAGGCGTCCACCTCCTCGGGGGTAAAGGCGTCGGCGGGGACCAGGGTCAGGAAAGCGTCGGCGAAGCGCAGTTTCTCCTCCAGCATGGCAAGGCGCTCCCCACGGGTCAGGAAGGTGTCTCGGGGCGAGGGACGCCCCAGGTAGTCCACCCGTGTCCCCCGAGCCACCAGGCGCCGGAAGAGGACGTCCACCTCCAGGGGGTCGTAGAGGTTGCTATGGGCGGTGTCCACCAGAACCGTCTTCTCCCGCCGGGCGGGCGCCTCCTGAAACTCCTGGGGGAGCAGAAAGGAGGGGAGGGCAATGCGCTCCACCGGCGGACGGGGTAAGGGCGGGGGCACATACCGCCCCCGGTAAGAGAGGGCCACTTCCAGGGCGAAGACCGCCACCGCCACCAGGGGCACTACCAGCAAGCGCCACCACATCCCTAGCGTGGCTCCACATACAGGTAGTAGATGTAGGGGAAGCGGGCGTGGGACAGGAGGGCGTGGACGGTCTGATATTTGGGGGTGCCGGGGGCGTCCAGGGTGTAGCCGGCGCCCCCCTGCGGGTGCAAGCGGGCCATCTCCGCATTCACATCCACCACGGTGTAGCGGCGGAGGCCGGCCAACTGGGCCGCCTTGCGGATGGCGTCGCTCACGGTGCCCACCTCATCGGCCAGGCCGTAGCGCACCGCCTCCATCCCCAGGTAGACACGGCCGGTGAGCACCTCCTCCCGGGAGAGGCGCAGGCGCTCCCCCCGCTGGCTCTGCACCGCCGTCCAGAAGGCCTCCTTGATCATCTCCAGCATGTTCACATACATGCGGTAGGAGGCCCCTTCCGCCTTGAAGGGGCCGGTGGTAACGAGGTCTTCTATGGGGCGGCCGATGTCCCGGGGGAGCAAGAAGATGGCCCCCACATTGCCCACGAAGGAGGTGGGCTTCACGAAGACATAGTTGGCCCCCAGCACCGCCATATAACATCCGCTGGCCGCCAGGTCGTCTACCGCCACCACCAGGGGCTTGCGTTGGCGCAGTTCCGCAAACTGCAAGAAGACCTCTTCGCTGGCCGATACCGTCCCCCCGGGGCTGTCCAGGCGCACCACCACCGCCTTAATATCGGGGCGCTCACGGGCGTAGAGCACCTTGCTCGCGATGTCCACTGCCGTCTCGGCGTAGAGGATGGTGTAGGGGATGGTGATGACCCCCACTTTGGGGATGCCCCTGCCCACGGTGAAGAAGGCCCATAGCCCCAGGACAGCCCCCACCAGCCCCAGGAAAGGGTAAGAGAGGAAAACCGTTTTCGCCCACTGCCACCGCATAGGCCCTCACACCCCCTCGGGACACGACTCATCATAGTGCTGGGGCGGGGGGTTGTAAAGGGCGGGTCCTCCTAGGGTCGGCAAACGGTGCAGGGGCGGAAGCCGGCGGCCCGTGCCTCTTGGACCGAGGAGAAGAGGCGCAGACGAGGGGGGCTGACCCGGCGGGCGTGCCGGCAGGTGGGCCAGCAGACGATACGGGTGCTGGTGCACCCGTAGAACCGCCCCACCAGAAGGGGCAGGGCCTCCACCGGTATCCCCTCGGCGGAGAGGAGTTTGGCCTTCATCTCGCGGCCCAGGGCGTAGCCCCCCAGGGAGCCGTCGCTGGCCACCACCCGATGGCAAGGCACAAAGAGGGGGACGGGGTTGCGGGCCAGGGCCTGGGCGACTGCACGGAGAGCGGAGGGGTGCCCCGCCTCCCGTGCCACCCAAGCATAGGTGCGCACCTCCCCCCAGGGGATGGTGGACACCACCTCCAGCACCCGTGCCTGGAAGGGGGACACGCCCAGGAAAACCAGGGGCAGGGTAAAGGAACGATGCTCCGCACCCTTCCCCCAGCGGGCCAGGCCGTCCTCCAGGGCACGGCGCAAGCGCAGGGGGAGGGGGCGGGAACGAGGCCTCACCCCTATCTGTCGGCGCACCGTCTCCACAAAGGCGTCTTCCGGGGTTTCCAGGGCCAGGCGCACCAGGCTCCCCCGCCAGAAGGCCACCAGCACCTTCCCTAGGGGGCTGTCCAATCCCGCATAGGACACCTGGGGGGCGGGGGGTGCAGGGGTCGCCTTCGCCCACCGCTTGAGCGCCTCCTGGATACGGGAGACCAGGTCGGGGGCGCCAAGAGCGGGGGCCAGCGACGCCAGGATACGCCTCACCCGCGCCCTTTGGGTAAAGGAGCGCCGGCAGGAGGTGCACTGGGCCAGGTGTGCCCCCAGGTCTGCATCCTCTTCGGGGCTGCCCCCCAGGTCAAAGCGCCGTTGGGCCTCCCGACAGGACAGACGAGCGGTCATAGGGCCTCCTCCCTTGCCTCTCCTAAAGAGCGCTGGAGGCGCACCAGGGCACGATGCACCAGGCTCTTGGCGGTGCCCACCGGCACCCCCAGAGCGTCGGCGGTCTCCTCGTAGGATAACCCGTGCACCACCCGCAGGAGGAGGGCCGAGCGGTGGCGGAGCCCCAGGGTGTGCAGGGCGTCTACCACCTTCCGCAGGAGGAGGACGTCCCGGGGGTCAGGGTCATGGGTCAGGGGGCCTATGCCGTCCAGGGTGACCGCCGGACGCCGACGGCCTAGGAGGCGCCGGCATTCGTTGAGGGTAATGCGGTAGAGCCAGGGACGCAGGCGAAGGCTCCGCCACCGGGCCGGGGGCGCAGAGGAGAGCCAGCGGTAAGCACGCAAGAAGGCGTCTTGCACGGCGTCCTCGGCGTCGGGGAGGTTTCCCAGGATGCGCAGGGCAAAGGCCAGCATCTGCCCCTGATACGCCTGGACGATGGGCGTAAAGGTGTCCGGGTCCTCCCTGCGAAAGCCCTGGAGAAGGTGGGCGTCGTCCCGTTCCATGCGGTGCGCCTCCTGCTCCTTATAACCCGCCAGGGGGGATAGGGGTTGCAGGAGCCTTACCGGGGGAAGGAGGGGAGTTCCAGCCCTATACCCCTCTCCCGAGCCTTCTGATAGACCCGCCAGGCGGTAACGATGTCCTCCAGGGCCAACCCCTGGGATTCAAAGAGGGTGATATGGTCGGGGTTGACCCGGCCGGGGAGCATCCCCCCCACGACATCCCGCAGGTCCCGCACCTGGTCCCAGCGGACCACCCCCCGCTCCACCGCCCAGATAAGTTCCCCGCACTCTATCCTGGCATCCTCCACCTGGTCGGCCACGATAAGGTTCGCCCGGCGGATGGCCACCTCGTCCAGTTCACGGCGCATCCAACTGTTGCTCCCGGCGGCGTTGATGTGGGTACCGGGGGAGAGCCACTCGCCGTTGAAGACCGGCTCCCGGCTGTTGGTGATGGTGATGACGATGTGGGCGCCCTCCACGCACGCCTTGGCGCTGTCCACCGCATAGACAGGGATACCCAGGTGCTGGGCCATCTCCTGGGCGAAGGCCTGCCGCTTCTCCGGCGTCCTGCTGAAGACCCGCACCTCCCGAATGGGGCGAACGGCACAGACCGCCTCTATCTGGGTGCGGGCCTGGTAGCCGGCCCCGATACACCCCACGAGGGAGGCGTCGGGGCGGGCCATGTATTTGGTGGCGACCCCCGAGGCTGCGCCTGTGCGCACCGCCCCCAGCCATCCCGCCTGGAGGATGGCCAGCAGTTCCCCCGTATCGGCACGATAGATGTTCACCAGGAAGCCCCCGGCCCGTCCCGTGGTGTAGGCCTTGAACCCGGTGAGGTTGAGGGCGTGGTCGGCGGCCGACATGAACTGGAGATAGCCCCCGGCCACCCGGATGCGACGGCGGGGGTCGTTGGTGGCCTGCCCCTGTGCCCAATGGCGGAAGCCTTCCTCCACAGCCTCCAGGGCGTCCTGCATGGTAAGAAGGGTGCGCACATCCTGCTCGGTCAGGAAGATGGCCATCGTCCCTCCTTTTTCGGCTTATCCACCAAACGCCGATGGTGTTCTTGCCCCCCTCTCTACCCCCCGTTATCGTATCTGCTCAGGCATGGTAGCATAGGGGCGGAGGAGGGGGATGGGCAGTCCACGCCTCTACCAGGTGCATGCTATCGTCTTGAAGGACCGGGAGGTGGGGGAGGCCGACCGCCTGGTGTGCCTCTTTACCCTGGAGCGGGGGAAGGTCTGGGCACGGGCCAACGGGGTGCGCAAGCCCACCAGCCGGTTGGGGGGACACCTGCAGCCCCTCTGTCACTCCCGCCTTCTGTTGGCCCGTGGACGGGATCGGGATGTGGTCTCCCAGGCCGAGGCCTTGCACACCTTCCCTCGTCTGCGCAGCGACCTGCCCCTCCTGGCCCACGCCATGGCCTGTGCCGAGGTGCTGGAGGGCCTCACCGCTGAGGAGCAGGCCAATCCCCGTGCCTTCCACCTCCTCCTGCGGACGCTGGAGGGGCTGGAGGGGGGCGAGGGGACGCTCCTTGTGCGCTGGTATGAGGTGCATCTGTTGGGGGCGCTGGGGTTTTTGCCCCAACTCTTCGCCTGCGCCGAATGTGGGGCGTCCCTGGCCCCCCGGTCCCACGCCTTCCGCCTCTCGGCGGGGGGTGTGGTGTGTCCCGCCTGCGCCCAGCGCGGGGGGCCTTCCCTTCCTATTTCCCTGGAGGCGCTGAAGGTGCTCCGCTGGCTGGCCCGCCACGACTTCCCCCAGGTGCGCCCCCTCCGCCTGGGGGCGGTAGCCCAGGAGGTGGAGCGCCTCCTGCGGGAGACCTTCCGCTGGCACCTGGAGCGGGACGTGCGCTCCGCCCGCTTCGGGGAGCGGGTGGGGAGCGGTCTGCCCCTTCCCTAGCCCAGGTGGGGGCGCCTCCTCCCGTTTTGACACCCGCCCCGCTCTTGGGTATGGTGAAAGAGAACACAACCTATGTTCCGCTCCGTTCTGGTAGCCAACCGTGGCGAGTGCGCCTGCCGTGTCATCCGCACCCTGAAGCGGATGGGCATACGGGCTGTGGCGGTCTACTCCCAGGCGGACGCCCAAGCCCTGCACGTGCGCATGGCGGATGAAGCGGTGTGCATCGGCCCGCCGGAGCCGGCCCAGAGTTACCTGAACATCCCCCGTCTGATTGAGGTTGCCAGGGCGACAGGGTGCCAGGGGGTGCACCCGGGATGGGGCTTCCTGGCCCAGAACCCTGCCTTTGCACGGGCGTGCGCCGACGCCGGCCTGAAGTTCATCGGCCCCCGGCCGGAGGTGATGGAGCGGATGGGGGACAAGGTGCTGGCCCGCCGTCTGGCCCAGGAGGCGGGGGTGCCCCTCGTCCCCGGGAGCCGGGACGCTATCTCCGACGAAGAGGCCCTACGCCTCGCTCAGGAGATAGGCTTCCCCGTGATGGTGAAGGCGGCGGCCGGGGGTGGGGGCGTGGGCATTCGGGTCGCCACCTCCCCGGAGGACTTGCGGGACCTGCTCCCCCGTGCCCGCCGGCTGGCGCTCGGGGCCTTCGGCTCGGATCAGGTCTATCTGGAGCGCTATGTTCTGAATGCCAGCCACATTGAGGTGCAGGTGCTGGGGGATGAGCACGGCAACTGGGTGCACCTCTTTGAGCGGGAGTGCTCGGTGCAGAGGCGCAACCAGAAGATTGTGGAGGAGACCCCCAGCCCTAAACTCACCGCCCACCAGCGCCAGCGCCTCACCCAGGCGGCCCTCGCCCTGGCCCGCCACATCGGATACACCAACGCCGGCACCGTGGAGTTCCTCTGGACGCCCCAGGGGGAGTTCTACTTCCTGGAGATGAACACCCGCCTGCAGGTGGAGCACCCCGTTACCGAGATGGTAACGGGCCTGGACATCGTGGAACTGCAGGTGCGCATTGCCCAGGGGGAACCCCTCCCCTTCCGGCAGGAGGACATCGTCCCCCACGGCCACGCCATTGAGGCGCGGGTTTACCCGGAAGACCCCGATACCTTTCTTCCCTCGGGGGGAACTATTGAGCGGGTGGTGGAGCCCCAGGGGGAGGGGATACGGGTGGACAGCGCCCTGGTGGAGGGGTATGAGGTGCCCCTCTTCTACGACCCCATGCTGGCCAAGGTTATTGCCTGGGCGCCCACCCGGGGGCAGGCCATCGGGCGTCTGCGGGACGCCCTGAAGGCCTTCGTGCTGGAGGGGGTGAAGAGCAACATCCCCACCTTGCGGGCGGTGCTGGGGGACCCCGCCTTCATCCTGGGCACCTACACCACCCAACTCCTGGCCCGTATTGCCACCGTCCCCCGTCGGCGCTCCGCCGTTACCCCCACCTCGGCCGCCCTCTCCACCGACACGGAGGCGGTGCTCCACGAAGCCAAGCGCCGTCCCTTTCTAGACCCCCGCCTGGACGGGCGAGAGGAGGCGGTGGCGGCCGCCCTGGCTTACGCCCTTGCCCTCGCCCCCTCTCCGCCGTCGTCCACGCCCTCGGCATGGCGTCGGCAGGGGTTGGTCCTGCAGATGTTAGGGCGTCTGGGGGTGGGGGGATGACCTTCACCCCCCGGCGCTTCCGAGTGCGGGTGGGTCAGCGGTGGTTCACCGTGGAGGTGCGCCGTGGCCCCGACGGACGATTCCAGGTGCTGGTGGACGGCCAGCCGGTAGAGGTGGAAGCCCTTCCCGAGGACTTTTCCCCACGCCCCAGGCCTCAGGCCCCTGTAACACCCGAAGCCCCTCCCTTGACCCGTGAGGAGACCACCATCATCAGCCCCATGCCGGGGCGGGTTGTGGTGGTCTCGGTGCAGGTGGGCGACCGCCTGCGCCCTGGAGACGAAATCTGCGTGATAGAGGCTATGAAGATGGAGCAAAGCATCCGATGCACCCGAGGGGGGGTAGTAAAGGTCCTGCATATCCGCCCGGGGCAGACGGTCCACGCCGGGGATATCCTGGCGGAACTGGGGGAGGAGTAGGCCCCTTGCCTGCTCCCATCGCCTCTGCTACCCTGCAAAGGCCATGAGCGTTACGACCACCCTGGTGCAGTGGCTTACCTCTTTCCGCCTGGAAGACCTTCCCCCCTGGGTGGTGGGGATGGTGAAGGGCTACCTGCTGGACGCCCTGGCCTGCGCCTGCATTGGGAGCGGTCAACCGTGGACGCAAAAGGTGGCGCAGATGGTGCGGGGGATGGGGGCACAGGGGCCGTGCACGGTGGTGGGCTTCCCGTGGACAACCGCCCCCTCCCTTTCGGCTCTGGTGAACGGATGTGCTGTGGGGGGCTTCGAGTTTGACCACGCCCTGGGGGAAGGCTCGGCGCATCCCAGCAGTGCGGTGGTGCCGGCGGTGCTGGCCATCGGGCAGGCCCAGCATATCTCCGGGGCCAGGGCGCTGCTGGCCCTTGCCCTGGGCTACGAGGCCCACTGCCGTATCGGCCTGGCAGTGGGGCGAGGTGTGGAGGACGAGCGAGGCTTCCACGGCCCCGGGACCAACGGCCCCCTGGGGTCTGCCGTGGGGGCAGGGGTGGCTATAGGGCTTTCGCCCCAACAGATGACCTGGGCGCTAGGCAACGCCGGCTCCCACGGGGCGGGGCTTATGGCCTTCGCCCAGGAGGGGGCTATGACTAAACGCCTCCACCACGGCCGGTCGGCCCAAGCGGGAGTGGAGTGCGTCCTCCTGGCCCGAGAGGGCTTTACCGGCCCCAGCCAAGTGCTGGAGGGGCCACAGGGCTTCTTCCACGCCTTCTCCCCCTCACCTCGCCCTGAGCAGGTTACCGAAGGCCTGGGGACGGTGTGGCGGTTGCAGGGCATCCTGGTGAAGCGGTGGCCCTGCCATGCCAGCATGCAGGGGGTGGTGGAGGGGCTGGTGCGCCTGCGCAAGGAGGGGGTGAAGGCGCGGCAGGTGGAGCGTATCCGTGTGGTGGGACCACCCCGCCTTCTCCACCGCCACGCCCAGCAGACGCCCCAGACCCTCCTCGCTGCCCAGGAGAGCCTCCCTTTCTGCTGTGCGTGGGCCTTGTTGGGCGACCCAGAAGACCCCTGGAGCCTTTCCGATGCCCTCCTGAACGACCCTGCTTATCTGGCTCTGGCCCAGCGGGTGGAGATAGAGGTAGACGCCCAGGCCTTTGCGTCCCCCTCGGCTGCCTTTATGGGGGCCCAGGTAACGGTGGAGACCACCACCGGCCGGCGCCATTTCAACGCCTGGCCCTTCCCCGGAGCGCCGGGGCATCCCCTCCCGTGGGAGGGCATCCTTCGGAAGTTCCTGGCCTGCGCTGGTCCTCTCCTGGGCAAAGAGGCGTCCCAAAAGGTGGTGGAGCAGGTGGCCCGTTTGGAGGCGCTGGAGGATGTGGCGCCGCTGGTCGGCTTGCTGGCGGGGCGTTAGTTGCGTCGCAAGTAGAGGAGGAACTCCTGCTCCTCTACTGGACGCCGCTGGCGCAGAGCCAGGATGGCATACTGCATGAACATCCGTGCCAGGCCGGGGTATTTTAGGGCATCGGACCCCACAATGACCTTCGGGCGGGGGCTCTCCAGGTCCACCGCCACACGGCCCGGGTGGTCGTAGTCCACCACCAACTCAATGGCTTCGCCCGTGGAGCGCTCTATGCGCTCCTGCAATCGGCGCAGGAACTCCGCATCGTCCATAGCGGTCGCCTGCCCTTAGTGTAGCCAACCGTAGGGCGAGGGGGGAAGGGGGGTGGGAGGAGGGGCGGTGCCCGGGGACGAATGGCCCTTGCACCTCTTGCCCCCCTGGGCTATGCTGGTAGCAGACCAGCCTTGGAACCCAAAGGTTGGGTGCGCAATAAGGAGGGGCTATGTTCAGGGGCGGTTTTGGCCTCCCAGAACTCATCGTCGTCCTGGTGATTGTGCTCCTCCTCTTCGGGGCGAGCCGCCTGCCCAAACTGGCCGAATCCATGGGCAAGGCGGTGAAGGCCTTCCGCAAGGCCGCCCGTGAAGAAGAGCAAACGGCATCCCGTCCCCGCCGGCGGGCCAAGGAGACAACACAGGTATAGGGCTGCGTCCTCGGCCCCCCTTCCCGCCGGGGTAACCCCATCCGGCGGGCTTTTGAGGCAAGCCCTCAAAGAGGGGTGTAACCTTTGGGGGCAAAGGGCGGAGCACCGCCCCGGAGGGTAACCCTACTCCACGGAGACCTTGGCGCCGGCGGCCTCCAGTTTCTCCTTGATCTTCTGGGCCTCGTCTTTGGGCACGTGCTCCTTGATGGGCTTGGGCGCCGCTTCCACCAGGTCCTTGGCCTCTTTGAGACCGAGGCCGGGCACCACCTCCCGCACCGCCTTGATGACATTGATCTTGTTGGGCCCCACCTCTTTGAGGATAACGGTGAACTCGGTCTTCTCCTCGGCGGGGGGTGCGGGTGGGGCGGCGGCAGGGGCGGGGCCAGGGGCAGCGGTGGCCACCGGGGCGGCCACCGCCACCGCTGGGGCAGCGCTCACCCCAAACTTCTCCTCCAACTGCTTGGCCAGCCACGCCACATCCATCACCGGCAGTTGCAGGATGCCTTCCAGGATTTGCTCCTTCGTGAGAGCCATGGTCTCCTCCTTCCGTTGTTGTCCCCTTTTTTAGCCTTGCGCAGGGGCCGAGGAGGGCGTCCCCTCCTGCTTCTCCACGGCCCGCTGGAGCACGGTAGCCAGGGATTGCATAGGCCCCTGCAAGGCCCACACGAGGGCTGCGAGGGGCCCTTTGACCCGTCCGATCAGGGTCGCCATGAGCACCGGCTTGGGTGGGAGGGAAGCCAGAGCGGTGAGGTCGGCGGGGGTAAGCACCTGGCCATTCAGGAGGGCGCCCCGCACAGGCAGGGTGATGCGGGTGGTGCGCACCACCTCGTCAAAGCCCTTCACCGCCTCGGCCGGGTCCTGGGTGGTGAGGACCAGGCCCGTGGGCCCCTGCAGAAGGCTCTGCAGGGCGCTCCGCCCTACTTCTTGCGCTGCGATGCTGGCCAGGGTGTTCTTCACCACCCGGTATTCCAGCCCCTTCTCCCGCAGGCGTCGGCGCAACTCGGTCATGGCCGAGACCGGCAGGCCGGTGAAGCCGGTGCTGATGATCAGGGTGCACTTGCCAAACCGCTCCTTGAGGTCGGCCACTTCCTGGATGTTCCTCTGGGAGGGCATCGGTGCTCCTTCCTTGGCCTTCTAAAAACGGCAACCCCACGGCCGAAGACCGTGGGGCAAAGGCATACCACTCGGTCATCGCCTCGGCGGGCGCTGAACGCTTTACGGCCTGGGGCCACCCGCGGTCTTCGGCGCACCGTCCATGATATCAAGCCGAGAAAGGGGGCGCAAGGGCCAGGGCCAAAGCGGTGGCCGAAGAGAGGAGGGCTACTTCGCCTGTGCGCACCGCCTGAAGGGCCTCCTGGGGGGTGAGGAGCACCACCTCCAGGGCCTCGGCGTCGTCGGTGTGGGGGCGGGAGGTCTGCCGAGCGGGCCAGGCCCGAAAGAGGTGGGCCTTCCACTGCCCACGGTTGGCGTCCACAAAGAAAGCCCCCAGGGCCTGCCAGTGGGGGGCGGTATAGCCCGTCTCCTCCACCAGTTCTCGCCGGGCGGTGGCCGAGGGGTCCTCCCCTGGCTCCACGAAACCCCCGGGCAGGGCCAGGGTGGTGCGCCGTGCTCCGTGGCGGTAGAGACGCACCAGGAGGATACGGCCCTCGGGCGTTTGGGGCACCACCACCACGAAGTCGGGCAGGGCCATCTGCCAGAAATCGTCTATAGTGCGTCCGCTGGGGAGGCGCACCCGCTCCACCCACACCCGCACCCAGGGCGAGGCGTCCAAAACCTCCCGCCGTTCCAGCACCTGCCAGGGGGCAAGGGATATCTTCTCCTGCACGCTGGGCCTCCTGCCCTCTATGCTATCACCCCCCCTCTGCCAGCGCCCCCTTGCTCCACTGCCCCTGCTCTGACCACCATGGCTCCAGCATACGCCACGAGGCACCTATGGACGCCCTGCCCCTTCCCCAACGCATCGCCCAGATGGACGGGGACCGCCTGAGGCGCTACGCCGAGTATCTGGCCTTTGCCCAGGGCCAGCAGTGGACCTCTCCGCCCCGGCGACGGGAGCGCCGGCTGACCTTCAACTACGCCCGTGTCTTCGCCGAGAAGGTTACCTCCTACCTTCTGTCGGGGCTGACCACGACCGCCGAGCCCCTGGACTCCTCCCCTGAGGCCCAGGAGCGAGCCAGCCGTGCCCAGAGCGTCTGGAACGCCATCGCCGAGGCCAACGCCCTGGAGGAACTGGACTATGAAACGGAACTGGACACTGCCATCCTCGGGGACGGGTGCTACAAGGTAACTTGGGCGGGGGAGGAGGGGCGGGTGCGCATCACCGCCCCGGATGTGCAGGGCATCTTCGCCTGGTGGGTAGAGGACGAGCCATCCCGCCTCACCCAGGTGGCCAGCCGATACCGCCTTTCCGCCTCGGAGGTGCAGGCCCGCTGGGGTGTGGCCCCCAAAGGGGGGCAAGCAACCGTTGTGGAGGCGTGGACGCCCGCCACCCTGCAGGTGTGGGTGGAGAACACCCTGGTGGAGGAGCGCCCCAACCCCTATGGCTTCATCCCCTTCATCCTCTTCCCCAACCTACGGGAGCCGAAGCAGTTCTGGGGCACCTCGGACCTGGTGCCCCTTCTGGAGCCCCAGCGGGAACTGAACCGTGCCCTTACCCAACTCTCCGCCATCCTGGAACTGTCGGGCAACCCCATTGCGGTGCTGGAGGGGGTAGAAGAGGCCACCGACATCGCCGTTCAGCCGGGGGCGGTGTGGGAGGTGCCGGAGCGGGCACGGGCGTATCTCCTGGACCTTTTGCAGGGCGGGGGCGTGCGTCTGCATGTGGACTACATAGACCTCCTCTATCGCACCCTCCACGACCTGGGGGAGACCCCCCGCACCGCCTTCGGCGATAACTCCCGCAACCTCTCGGGCGTGGCCCTGGAGATGGAACTGCACCCCCTGTTGCAGAAGGTTCGGCGCAAGCGCCTTATCCGCACGGGCGTTTACCGCCGGCGGGCGTGGATGGCCCTGGCCCTCCACGAGAAGATGACGGGGGAGCGCCTCCTGCCGGTGCGTCTGCGGGTAACCTGGGGGCCTATCCTGCCCCAGGACAGGGGGCGTCTGGCACGGGAGGAACAGGCCCTGGTCTCGGCCGGCCTGCACAGCCGTCGTCGGGCTATGGCCCTTTTGGGGGTGGAGGACCCGGAGGCGGAACTGCGCCGTATCCAGCAGGAGCAGGCCCGCCTGCCCCTTCCCTCGCCCCCACCTACCGAAGCGGAGCCGACTGCGTAAAGAGCCACAGGAGGGCCCCATGGCAGACCAGGAGATGCTCCAGCAACCCTCGGCGGAAGCCCTTTCCCAGGCCCTGGCCGATGCTCAGACACGCATCGCCACCCTGGAGGAAGAGGCGGAGACCCTGCGCCAGCAGGCCCGCCTGGCCCTCGCCCGCTATCGCTCCCTCCTCATTGCCCAGGCGCCCGAGGTGCCCGAGGAACTGGTGCAGGGGGAGACGGTGGAGGCGGTGGAGGAGTCCTTTGCCCGTGCACGGGCACTGGTGGAACGGGTGCGCCGACAGGTGGAGGCGTCGCTCCAGAGGGGGCGAGTGGCAGGGGGAGCGCCCCTTCGCCGGGGGACAGACCTGGATACCCTTCCCCCCTCGGAGAAGATACGCCTGGGTCTCCAGCGCCTGGCCCAACAGCCCTAACCCCGCCCTTTCTCCCTCCCGGAGACGGCCCCAGAAAACGCCTTCCAGGGGGGAAACGGACGGCCTTCCCTACTTGACAGCGGGCGTTGGGGGGCGTATGATGGCCGTGTAGTCCCGGTGTCATCTGTCCCGCCCTCATATGCGGTAACCTTCTGCCTTTTCCGCCCTTTGCACCCGTAGATGGGAAGAACAATGGGCAACGCTACATGAGCGCCGACACCAGGTATATCTTTGTAACCGGCGGGGTGGTGAGTTCCGTTGGGAAGGGCGTGAGCGTCGCCTCCTTGGGGCGTCTCCTCAAAAGCCGGGGCTTTCGGGTCTCCGTCCAGAAACTGGACCCCTACCTGAATGTGGATCCCGGCACCATGTCCCCCTATCAGCATGGGGAGGTGTTTGTTACCAAAGACGGGTGCGAGGCGGATATGGACCTGGGCCATTATGAGCGTTTCATTGATATTGAACTCACCCGTTCTTCCAATGTTACCGCCGGCCATATCTATTCCTATGTCATCGCCAAGGAGCGGAGGGGCGACTACCTGGGGGGCACCATCCAGACCGTCCCCCATGTCACCAACGCCATCAAGGAGCATATCCGCCGGGTGGCCCAGGAGGCGGATGCGGAGGTGCTCATCGTGGAGGTGGGGGGGACGGTGGGGGACATTGAGGGTCTCCCCTTCCTGGAGGCGGTGCGCCAGATGCGCAAGGATGTGGGGCGGGACAAGTGCTTCTTCATCCACGTGACCCTCCTCCCCTATATCTCCACCACCGGGGAACTGAAGACCAAGCCCACCCAGCACAGCGTTAAGGAACTGCGCTCCATCGGTATCCAGCCCGACGCCATCCTCTGCCGCAGCGACTACCCCGTGAGCAACAGCATCCGGGAGAAGGTCGCCCTCTTCTGCGATGTGGACCTGCGGGCGGTTATCCCCTTGCTGACGGTCCCCACGGTGTATGAGGTGCCCCTGCTCCTGGAGGAGGCGGGGATGGCCGACCTCCTGGAGCAGGCCCTGGGCCTCCCGCACCAGGAGGGCGATCTGTCCGAATGGCGGGCCATGGTGGAGCGGATGAAGGCCCCCAAGGAGCCCCTGCCCATTGCGGTGGTGGGCAAATACGCCGACCTGCCCGACGCCTACATCTCGGTGCGGGAGGCCCTCAAGCACGCCGGCCTCGCCCTGAACCGGGATGTGCAGATCTCCTGGGTGCCCTCGGAGGAGATAGAGCGCCACGGCCCCGAACCCTTCCTCTCCCACGTGCAGGGCATCGTTGTCCCTGGGGGGTTCGGCCCCCGAGGGGTGGAGGGCATGATCGCCTCCGCCCGCTATGCACGGGAGCACGAGGTCCCCTACCTGGGCCTCTGCCTGGGCATGCAACTGATGGTCATTGAGACCGCCCGCAACATCCTGGGCCTGCAGGGGGCCAACTCCACCGAGTTCGACCCCAACACCCCCCACCCCGTCATTGACCTCCTGCCGGAACAGCGCAAGGTGGCCGAGAAGGGGGGCACCATGCGCCTGGGCAACTACCCCTGCCGTCTGGTGTGGGGGAGCAAAGTCCATCGGGCCTATGGCGCCGACCTGGTCTACGAGCGCCACCGCCATCGCTACGAGGTGAACAACGCCTATCGGGAGACCCTAGAGCAGGGGGGCTTGCGCTTTACCGGCCTCTCCCCCGACGGCTACCTGGTGGAGATCGCCGAGCGGGTGGACCACCCCTTTATGGTAGGCACCCAGTTCCACCCCGAGTTCCGCTCCCGGCCCAATCGCCCCCACCCTCTCTTCCTCGCCTTCCTCTCGGTGGCCACGCGCACCCTGCGCCCCGGCGCCCAGCGCCCCCTGCCCCTGGAGTAAAGGAGGCTTGGGTATGGAGTTGTTCCTGGATACCGCCAACCTGGAGGAGATACGCCAGGCGGTGCGATTGGGCGTTATCAGCGGGGTTACCACCAACCCCTCCCTTGCCGCCAAGGAGGGCATCGGCGACCTGGAGGCCTATAAGTCCGCCGTCCTGGAGATCGCTCGCCTGGTGCACGGCCCCATTTCGGTGGAGGTTACCGCCCTGGACGCCGAGGGCATGGTGGCCCAGGCACGGGATATCGCCGCCTGGCACCCCCAGGTGGTGGTGAAACTCCCCAGCACGGTGGCGGGCTTCCAGGCCATGGCGGTGGTGTGCAAGGAGGGCATCCGGGTGAACCAGACCCTCTGCTTCTCCCTCAACCAGGCCCTCCTGGGGGCGCGGTTGGGGGTTGCCTTCATTAGCCCCTTTGTGGGGCGTCTGGACGACGAGGGGCATCAGGGCATGGCGCTGGTGGCCGATATCGTCCACTTGGTGCGCCGCTACGCCTACCCCACCAAGGTGCTGGCCGCCAGCATCCGGCACCCCCTCCATGTCGTTGAGGCCATGCGGGTAGGGGCGGATATCGCCACCGTGCCCTTCAAGGTGCTCATGCAGATGACCCACCACCCCCTGACCGATGTAGGTATCCAGCGCTTCACCCAGGACTGGGAGAAGGCGGGCCTCGCCCGCTCCCGGCCCTAACACCGCACCCGCAACGGGGACGGCGAAAGGACACACCCATGGACCTGGCACAACTAGAGACCAAAACCCCCGAAGAACTGCTGGAACTGGCCAAGCAGTTGGGCATAGAGGACGGGGCGCTCAAGCGGGAAGACCTTATCTATAAAATCCTGGAGGCGGTGGCCCAACAGCAGGGCTTCGTGCTGGCCACGGGCCTCCTGGAGATAACCCCCGACGGCTACGGCTTCCTGCGCCAGCAGGGGACCCGCCCGAGCCCCGGGGATGTGTATGTCTCCCAGAGCCAGATACGGCGCTTCGCCCTCCGCACCGGCGACATGGTCACCGGCCAGGCCCGCCCCCCGAAAGAGGGGGAGCGCTATTTCGGCCTCATCCGGGTGGAGGCGGTCAACGGCGTGGAGCCGGAGCAGGCGCGCAACCGCCCCCACTTTGATAACCTCACCCCGGTCTTCCCCAACCAGCAGATCCGCCTGGAGACCACCCCCCAGAACCTCTCAGGACGCCTCATAGACCTCATCGCCCCCATCGGCCGGGGCCAGCGGGGCCTTATCGTCTCCCCCCCTAAGGCCGGGAAGACCTTCCTCCTCAAGCACATCGCCCACGGCACCACCACTAACCACCCCGACATCCACCTTATGGTGGTGCTGGTGGGGGAGCGCCCCGAAGAGGTAACGGATATGCGCCGCTCCGTGAAGGGGGAAATCTACTCCAGCACCTTCGACGAGCCCGTGGAGGACCACTGCCGAACCGCCGAACTGGCCCTGGAAAGGGCCAAGCGCCTGGTGGAGATGGGCAAGCACGTGATGATCCTGCTGGATAGCCTTACCCGCCTGGTGCGGGCCTATAACCTCGCCCTCCCCAGCACCGGCCGAACCCTCTCCG
>BEHZ01000015.1 GCA_002923335.1 bacterium HR23
GTTCCGGCGCCAGGTTCGGGGGAGGTTGGCAATGGCCTTGGGAGGCCCCACCAGTCCCGGCTCCCGCTGGGCAGGCGGGAGGTCAAGTAAACATAGACGGCGAACAGCCCCACCAGCACCAGCCCATCCCACCAGGCGATGCTCTTCTTGATGGGGATGGTGAAGGCGAAGAGGGTTGCCAGGAGCATGGCCAGGCGTTCCAAGGAGACGCCCCGCTCCAGACGCACACCCCCCCGGGTGCGCACCCACCACATCAGCCCCACCAGGGGCCAGGCCAGCCCCACCAGCAGGCGGTTGGCCCCCGTCATGTTGGCGGTGGCGTAGTGGACATACTGCATCTGCTCAAAGGGGATACCCGCCGCCGCCTCTTTCCCAGCCTGCCAGGCGAAGTAGAGGTCTACCGCATACTCCGGGAGCACTGCAATGAGGGCGACGGCAGCCAGGGCCAGGGCGGCCGAGACCTCCATCTCCGCCACCTCTGCTGCCCAGGAGAGGAGGAAGGCGGCGGCCACCACCCCAGCGCCGAAGACGATGGCCTCTAACTCGGGGGAGAGGTGGTCTATGCCCGTAGCGTGGACGAAGGAGGCGAACCAGGGAAGGGAGCGGACGGCCTCAAAACCGGCGAGGCGGATCACCAGAGGGGGGAAACAGATGGCCACGAAGGCGCCAAGGATAAGCCAGTATCGGCGGATGGTGGGCCTCCTCCCCCCTCACGTGATGTGAAGGATACGGTAGCGGGTGGTGCCTTTGGGGATCCGCACCTCCACCTCATCTCCTTCGTAGTGCTCCAGGAGTGCCTTCCCCACTGGCGATTCAATAGAGATGCGCCCAGCCAGGGGGTTGCTCTCCCGGGGGTCCACCAGAAGATAGGAGAACTCCTTGCCGGTGGCCTCCTCCCGCAGGACGACGGTGCACCCGGGGGTAACCTTGCGCCGTTCCTGGGGGACTTGGGGCGTTGCCATCACTTGGGCGCTCTGGAGGAGCGTTTCCAGTTCCTGAATACGGCTGGCTACCCACCCCAGACGCTCCCGTGCCGCCTCAAGAGGGGCGTTCTCCCGCACATCTTTATCGGCGGCCGCACGGCGGATCTCCTCCGCCAGGGTGATCCGTTCACGCCGCAGGGTCTCTAGTTCCTCCTGGAGACGCTGAACCCCTTCGGCGGTGAGGTAAACAGAGGCCGGAGAGACAGTATTGGCCACTGGACGGGCTTTCCGGGTGCTCCGGGCGAGGCGAATATACTTTCCCAGGTTCTCCTCGGTCAGCCCCTTGCGTTTTAGATAGGCCAGAAAGTCTTTGAGCGTCTGCCCCCGCCGTTCGTCCCCGTTGGCCATCAGCCCCTGGGCGAAGTCGGCCACCTCCTGAGGGGTCAGGTCCCGTAGGGTGCTCTCGCTCCCAAACCAGCGCAACAAACGCCCCAGTTCCTGTTGGGCGTGAGCCTGCTCCGCCGGCGGGAGGGACTGGAGATATTGGGCGACTACCTGTGCCAAACGAAGCTGCGGTTCCATCCGGAACTGCTCCTACTATGGCATGGTAAGAACACGAGGGCAGAGTGTCAAGCGTCCCCGCCGCTCCCAAGGGGTGGAGAAAAACAGCGAGGGGGCCTATGGGGATAGGCCCCCTCGGAGAGCATCCTGCGCTGGGGCTAGCGGGACGACCCGCGCATCAGGCTGAAGCAGTCCGAGCAGTAGACGGGCCGTCCACTGCGGGGCTGGAACGGCACCTGGGCGGGCTGTCCGCATCGGGCGCAAACAGCGGTAAACATCTGCCGTGCACCGCCCCCCTCGTTGCGGGTTCGGCGGGAGGCTCGGCAGTTGGGACACCGCTTCGGCTCGTTCTGGTAGCCCTTAGAGGCGTAAAACTCCTGCTCACCCGCCGTAAAGGTGAAGGGGTTCCCGCACTCCACACAGGTAAGGGTCCGGTCGCTATAGGCCACGGTTGGACCTCCTCTCTTGGTGCTTGGCACAGGGGAGGTCACCGGGGCCTACTGGGGCTGTGTGGACCTCTCTTGCCAGCACCTGTAACTGTAGCACTTCCCCCCGTTTTTTGCAAGGGGGCGCGCCGGCCGACCCCGGGCATAGGCCAGGGGCACCCCCCGTTGACAGCCTACCTCCTGCTCTGCCAAGATACTCCTACCCGTGCCCCAAATATGGGATAATGGAAGGTGCTACACCGCACGAGATTGGGGGGCAAAGGGAGATGGCAGACAGGGGTAGGCCCAAGACCATCGGTGAACTGCGCCGCAGCGGTTACCGGGTGCTGTCGGTGCGAGAGGAACTGCGCAAGAACCTCATTGAGAAAATACGCAAAGGGGAACGCCTCTTCCCCGGCATCATCGGCTACGACGACACCGTCATCCCCCAGATAGAGAACGCCATCCTGGCAGGCCAGGACATCATCTTCCTGGGGGAACGGGGGCAAGCCAAATCCCGCCTTATCCGCCAGTTGGTCAACCTGCTGGACGAAGAAGTGCCCGTTATCGCCGGGTGTGAAATCAACGACAACCCCTACAAACCTATCTGCAAGGCGTGCCGGGACAAGGTAGCCCAGCACGGCGACGAGGTGGAGATCGCCTGGCTCCCCCGGGAACGCCGTTACGCCGAGAAACTGGCCACCCCCGATGTCTCTATCGCCGACCTTATCGGGGAGGTGGACCCCATCAAGGTGGCCGAAGGGCGCTACCTGGCCGACGAACTGACCATCCACTTCGGCCTCATCCCACGGGTAAACCGGGGCATCTTCTGCGTGAACGAACTCCCGGACCTGCCGGAGCGCATTCAGGTGGGCCTCTTCAACCTCCTGGAGGAGCGGGATGTGCAGATTCGGGGGTATCTCATCCGCTTGCCCCTGGATGTGTATGTGGTGGCCAGCGCCAACCCCGAGGACTACACCAACCGGGGACGCATTATTACCCCCCTCAAGGACCGCTACGGTGCCCAGATCCGCACTCATTACCCCCGCACCATTGAGGACGAACTGGCCATCGTGGAGCAGGCGCGGGGGCACTTCCCCGATATGGACGAGCGGGTGCAGGTGCCCTCTTTTATGCGGGAGATCGTCGCCGAGTTTACCGCCCTCGCTCGGCGCAGCCCTGACCTGAACCAGCGCTCCGGGGTTTCGGTGCGTGTCTCCATCGCCAACTACGAGACCCTCATGGCAGCCGCCCTGCGCCGCGCCATCCGTTACAACGAGCCGGTGGCGGTGCCCCGCATGAGCGACCTGCCCTTCATCTACGCCTCCACCGCCGGCAAACTGGAACTGGAGACGGTGGAAGAGGGGCGGGAGGGGCGCATCATTGAGGACCTGCTGAAGAAGGCGGTGCTCAATGTGTTCAACCGCACCTTCAATGTGCGGGAGTTTGACCCCCTGGTGCAGAAGTTTGAGGAGGGCCTGGTGGTGGAGACGGGCACCGCTATCCCCTCCTTTGTGTATGTGGAGAAACTGCGGGACGTGGACGGCTTCCAGCCCGCCTTGCGCAAGTTCCAGGTGGGAGAGAACGAGGCCCTCTTCGCCTCGGTGGTGGAGTTCGTGCTGGACGGCCTGCACCTGAACCGCCGTCTCAACCGAGACCGTGTGGAGGGGCGCTTCCGGTATAAGGGTTAGCCCCGCCGCAGGGGTGGGAGGGGTTGGTATGGTTGTGTCTATCCGCAAGAGTTCCGGGGGCAGGCCCCCTCTGCGCCTCCCGTCGCCTGACGGCCGCTCCGCCCCAGGTGTAAGGGTCAACCGCCTGGCCGCCCGCTGGGGGAAGATCGCCACTGCCCAGCAGGCCCGTCAGCAGGTGCGCCAGTGGCTGGAGCGCACCCTGCCCACGCCTGTTCCCCTTCACCTGGGTCTGCCCGAAGTGGACGGCCGCTACGGGGTGTGGCGGGACGCCTTGCCGGCTCCCGCCAGCGGGGTGGTGGTGGGGGAGGCGTCTACCGCTGATAACGGGTATGAGGTTACCACTGTGGGGTATGCACCCCCGGTCTTCCCTTGGGAGGTGGTGGAGCGCCCGGTGCGCTATTATTCCTTCATAGGGGATGGGGTTCTGGACACCTTCTCCGGGATGGGCACGGTAGGTAAGGCGTGCCAACGGCTGGGCCGACGCCTCATCCTCATAGATGTGGAGCCGAGGTATTGCGCTACCAGGCGCCGTGCCTTGGCCGTGCCTCTCCTGCAGAACAGCGTGGACGACGGGCAGGGGCCTTCCGAGAGCCCCAAGGGGTAGGGTAAGATGCTCTTCTTTCGGTATTCCCGCTGGGATGGCTCCCAGGCTGCGTTCCCCCTCCACGAAGACGATATCATGGAGCAGTTGTCCGAGAGCCTCATGGGGCAGGGGGATGTGGGGATGGCCCTGCGCTCCCTGCTCCAACGGGGCGTCAGGGGGCGCTACGGCCAGCGCCTCCCCGGCGTTCAGGAACTCCTCCAGCGTCTGCGCCAGCGCCGACAGGAGGTGCTGGACAGGTATAACCTCTCCGGGGTGCTGGGGAACATCCAGCAGGAAATCCAGGAAATCCTGCGCCTGGAGCGGGAGGCCCTGGCCCGCCGAAGCCGGGAGGCCCAGGAGAAACTCCAGCGCCTCCAGCAGGAGGGAAAGGGCAGCGGCCTAGAGGAGGACCTGCTCCGCCGTCTCCAGCGCTCCTTGGAGCAGGCTTTCCGCTTCCTGGACAGCCTCCCCCAGGAGCCGGCGTCCGCCATCCAGCGCCTGAAGGACTACGAGTTCACCAGCCCCGAGGCGAAAGAACGCTTTGACCGCCTCCTCCAGTCCCTGCGGGAACAGGTCCTCCAGCGCACCTTCCAGGACCTGCTGGAGGGGCTGAAGAGCCTGGGTCCGCAGGACACGCAACGCCTTAAGGAGTTTCTGCGAGACCTGAACCGCCTGCTGGAACAGCGCCGGCAAGGGGGCCAGCCTACCTTCTCCCAGTTCCTGGAGCGGTGGAGACACCTCTTCGGCCCTCAGCCCCCCAACTCCCTGGAGGACCTGGTGGAGCACCTCCAGCGCCAGGCCGCCCAACTGGAGTCCCTCCTCCAAAGCCTCTCCCCGCAACAGCGTCGGCAGGTAGAGCAGGTGCTAGAGCAAGCCCTGCAGGACCCGGAACTGGCCGAGGAACTGGCCCGCCTGGCCTTCAACCTGGAGGACCTGTTCCCCATGGGCCCCCTCCGCCGGGAATACCCCTTCCAGGGACAGGAGCCGCTGGACTTGCCCCAGGCTCTGGACGTGATAGCGCGCCTTCAGCAGATGGACGAAGTGGAGCGGCAACTGCGCCGTTTCCAGCAAGGCGTTCCCGGAGACATTGACCTCAAGGTGGTGGAGCAGGTGCTGGGCTCCGAGACCGCCCAGGAGGTGGCCTACCTGCAACGCCTCGCCGATGTGCTGGAGGAGGCAGGCTACATCCGCCGTGTGGGGACCCGTCTGGAACTCACCCCCAAGGGGGTGCGCAAGATAGGCCAGAAGGCCCTCTATGAAATCTTCACCTATATCCGGCGGGACCGCACTGGCCAACACCCCTCCCGCTGGAGGGGCGGGCCCGGGGAGCGGACCCACGAGACCAAGCCGTGGGAGTTTGGCGACCCCTTTGACCCCGACCTCCTGCGGTCCATCCTCAATGCCCTCTTACGGGAAGGCCCCCACACCCCCATCCGCCTACACCCGCAGGACTTTGAAACCTACCAGACGGAGCAGTATGTCCAGTCCAGCACTGTCCTGATGATCGACCTCTCCCTCTCCATGGCTATGCGAGGCAACTTCCTCGCCGCCAAAAAGGTCGCCCTGGCGCTGGACAACCTCATCCGCACTCAGTTCCCCCGGGACCGCCTGCACATCGTGGGCTTCTCCACCTACGCCCGGGAGGTGAAGCCCGAAAAACTCCCCTACCTGACCTGGGACGAGTTTGACCCCTACACCAACATCCAGCACGGGCTGATGCTCAGCATGAAACTCCTCTCCCGGTGCAACGGGACCCGCCAAATCCTCCTCATCTCCGATGGAGAGCCCACCGCCCACATTGAAGGGGGGCAGCTGTTCCTCCAGTATCCCCCCAGCCCCCGCACCATCCGGGAGACCCTCAAAGAGGTGAAGCGGTGCACCAGCAAGGGCATCATCATCAACACCTTCATGCTGGATAGGAACTCTTATCTCATGGACTTCGTGGACCAGATGACCCGGATCAACAGGGGACGGGTGTTTTATACTAGCCCCGAGCGCCTTGGCCAGTATATGCTGGTGGACTATATCCATAACCGCCGGGTGCAGATAGGGGGATAACGCCTGGGCACAGGGAGACACCCTACCCTGCACGCACGCGCAAAGGCTTGTCACCGTTCTATGGGGGTGTCGGGCAAGTTGCCCCACTCCTCCCAAGAGCCGTCGTAGTTGCGCACCTTCTGGTAGCCCACCAGGCGCAAGGTGAAGTAGGCGTGGGCTGCCCGCACCCCCGACTGGCAGTAGGTGATGACCTCCTGCTCCTTGCGAAAACCGGCCTCCTGGTAGAGGCGCAGGATATCTGCTCCGCTGCGGAAGGTGGGCACGCCATTCACTTCTGTTATGGTGGTCTGCCAGTCTACATTCTGCGCCTTGGGGATATGCCCACCACGCTTCGCCCGCACATCCTCGCCCTTGTATTCCGCCGGCGAGCGGGCATCGCAGAAGACCGCCGAGGCCTGGCTCATCCCCTCCTGCACCTGGGCAAGAGTGGCCACCTTGGAAGGGTCAGGGCGAGGGATAAACCGGGCTTTGGCCACAGCGGGAGCCACCTTGCTTATCTCCCGTCCCTCTTTGCTCCACGCCGTATATCCCCCATTGAGGATGCTGATCCTGGGATGGCCGTAGAAATCCAGGGTAAAGAAGAGACGGCTGGCCCACAGGGCGTTGCCCTCGTCGTAGATGACTACATGGGTGTCTGGGCCAACCCCCAGGGCGCCCATGGTGGTGGCGAACTGCTCCGGCGGGGGGAGTTCGTTGGTGAGGGTGCCCGCTTTAACGGTAAACTGCGCGGGAGGCAAGTTCACCGCCCCAGGAATATGCCCTTCTTGATACTTGTCTGGGGCACGGACATCAATGACGCGCACCTGAGTGTTGGTGAGGTTGCGGGCCAGCCAGGCGGTGTCCACCAGCCAATCGGGCCGGGCCACATCCTTCGGGGCAGGGGCGATGCTGGCTACCGCGGTGGGCTGGGCAGCCGGAGCACGGGCGCAGGCGCCCAATACCAGAAGCGCCCCCAGCATCACCAGGAGAAGCCAAACCCTGTGCCGACTCATACCTTCCCTCCCTCCTCAGGAGTCTGACTTTTGGTAAGGGTGATCTTCCACTCCGCGGAGGCGGTGCGCTGAATGCTCACATCCCACCCCAACTTCACCGCCTCGTTAGGGATGGTCAACAGGGCCGGGGGATGGTCTGTGAGCACCTCAATCACCTCGTCCCCTTTCGCCTTCTTCATAGCCTCCGAGGCCTTCAACATGGGGTAAGGACACACTTCACCGCGCACGTCCAGTCGCACGAGTTTTTTCCCGGTGGTGGTCATAGCACCTCCTTCACGCGCCGCCGCTGCTGGACGGCGCCATTATCCGAGCCGACGCAGAAGACTTGCCCCCAGGAAACTGCCCCCTAACAGACCAAGGGCAAAAAGCCATCCGTTGAGGGCCAACGAGGGGATGGCGGAGAAGAAGGCCCCCAGAGTGCACCCCAGGGCCAGGGCTGCACCATACCCCATAAGCACCCCACCCCCAAAGGATTGGAGGTAACGGCGACGCTGACGGGGCACCCGCACCCTGAACTCCCCTGCCAAGGCAGCCGAGATGAAGGAGCCAGCCACCATCCCCAACACCAGCATTGCGTCGTGGGTCAGGCCAAAGGCGGTAGGGGGTTTCAGGGCCGGATTGCACGCCCCCCCAAACTGATCCAGCCCCATCAGAGGAGGGAGGGGCACCAGATATACCCCCAGGGGACGCCATAGGGCCTCCATCCACTGGTAGAGAGGGCCCGTAACCCCCCAGGGATGGTGCACCAGGAACAGGGCGGCGTTCAGAACGCCCAGAGCAGCCCCTGCAACCATCACCGGCCAGGGGCGGAGAAAGACCTTCTCCAGCAAGAGACGCATCTCTCCCCTCACCCCGTGGGACACCGGCGCATTGCCCCCCTCGGCGATGGCCGCTCCTGCCCACGACAGACGGGGCCGGTGGCGGTGCTCCCACCACACTAGGCCCAGGAAAGCCAGGCCGATAAGGGCAAGGGTGAGGAGCATCCCTCCGCTGTAGCCCAGGTGCTCCGGAAACCAGACGAGAGGAGAATGGGCGACGCTCACCTGCCACCAGAAACCCCAGGTAAAGGCCAGGAGCACAAAGCCCAGCATGACGCCTGCCAAAGCCGCAATGGAAGCGGTATACCCTTCTCCAATGCGATACAGGGTGCCGGAGATGCACCCCCCGGCCATGCTCATCCCAATGGCGAAGAGCACCCCCGCTACCGCAGTGTGAAAGCCCAGGGGCAGGATATTGGCCCCTGGCGGGTAGTTACCGGGCAGGAGGGTAGGGGTGCGCAAATACATAGCGATGGTGAAAAGGGGGGTGGCCACCGCCAATCCCGCCAGGATGCCCCGCATCACCCGCGCCTCGCCCATAAGGAAGAGGTCGCGGAAGGCGGAAGCAAAGCAGAAGCGCCCCCTCTGCAAGATGAAGCCGAACAGCAGGCCGAAGACCCATAGCAACTGCCACTGCGGGTAATGGCCCAGGAGAAGGAAGACCGCCCCGGCCCCTGCCAAGGCCAGCCCTCCCAGGAGCGCCTGGCCGGTGAGGCGTATCTTCCGTTGCGGGACAGTGGCAACTTTGTCCATCATGTGCTCCCTCCGCTCAAAGGAAAGCCCCTCGCTGAGGGCGAGGGGCTGGGGTGTGGCTTCGTCCCACTGGCGCCGGTAGGGTTAGGGGGGCTTCTGCTCAAAGGCACACCACACCCCAGCCGTTGCACAGGTGCAACAGCAGCAGACTTTTACCCGCACGGGGCGGGGAACGGCCGGGCTAGTGGCGTGCCGGTCTACATACATCCTGTGCGGTAGTATAGAAGCGAGTGTGCAGCGTGTCAAGCCCCCGGGCCAGGTGGCACTGTCACACCGTCGGTGGGCGAACCTGTGTTTCATGGTCTCCTGAAATGGACACGGCACAGGCCCAGGGCAACCCGAATCGTTCCCCGAGGGATGCGACGAAGGCCGTTGCAGTTATGTTGACCAACCGCAGATGTGACAGTAACGGGGTGCCTGGGCGTTCGTGGGCATCTTCTGCAGCCTCCCTTCAGCGAGCAGGCACCCCGGCCTCCTGGCATACTTTATGACCTTATCCCAGTCTGCCGGAAGGCAGGGCCAACCCTTATAGGGCTCACAAGGCGCATACGCCGTAGAAGCCCTACGGAGCGCCGATGCAGTGCACTCCTACACAGAGTTCCCGAAAGCCCCAGTGTCCACCGCGTCCATCCCTTATCCCCTCTTGTGCTACACTATCCCCGCCCTCTCAGCCGGTTGCCCGAACAAGGGAGGTTGGAGAAACAGGAAAAGAGAGAGGTGGTGTGGATGGAGGTGGCTCCCTCACCGGCCCAAAGCAGAGGGCAGAAGGAGGCCCGCATGCCCCAAAGCACCCTGGCACCCGTGCGCACCGGTGCCGAAGCCTTTGTAGAACTCCTCAATGCCAACGGTGTGGATTACATCTTTCTCAACTCGGGCACCGACACCTTTCCCATCCAGGAGGCCATCGCCCGCTTCCGGAGCGAAGGACGCCCAACCCCCCAGGTCGTCGTGTGCCCCCACGAGGCGGTGGCCATGGCCGCCGCCCACGGCCACTTTATGGTCAGCGGACGCCCCCAGGTGGTGCTGGTGCACGTGGATATCGGCACCCTGCAGGTAGGGGGTGCTCTCCACAACGCCCAGCGGGGGAAGGCAGGCATTGTCCTCTGCGCAGGCCGTGCACCCCTTACCCTGGAGGGCGAACTCCCCGGAAGCCGTAACCTCTGGATCCACTGGATTCAGGAGCAGATGGACCAGGGGATGATCGTGCGGGGGCTGGTGAAGTGGGACTATGAACTACGACGCAACGAGAGCATCCATCACGTGGTCAACCGGGCCTTCGCCGTCGCCGCGGCAGAGCCGGCGGGGCCCGTCTACCTCTCCCTTCCACGGGAGGTGCTGATGGCGGAGATGGAGGGGGTGCCCATCGGGGGGGAGGCGGAGCGCTCCCTGCCCATTACCCCCCAGGCCGATCCCCATGCCCTTGCCCAGGCAGGCGACGCGCTGGCCAAGGCCCAACACCCCCTCATCATTGTGGGGAGAGCCGGACGCAACCCCACGGCGGTTGGGCCCCTGGTTGCCCTGGCAGAGCGCCTGGGAGCGCCCGTGGTCGCCTCGGCCTACCGCCTGAACTTCCCCACCACCCACCCCTTGTGGGCGGGCACCCTCCCCGACGCTTACCTGCGGGAGGCGGATGTTATCCTTATTGTGGACGAGGAGGTGCCCTACATCCCCTCTCGGGTGAAGCCCCGCCCCGATGCGACCATCATCTGGATAGACATAGACCCTGTGAAGCCCACGATCCCCCTCTTTACCTTCCCCGCCCACCTGCGCATCCACGCCGACTCCGCCAAAGCCCTCCCCGCCCTGGTGGAGGCAGTGGACGCAGTCCTCACCCCCACCCAGCGCCAGCGCAACCTGGAGCGCCTGGAGGCCCTGGCCCAAACCCACCAGCAGAGGCGGGAGGAGGTGCGTCGCACGGCCCAGCGTCTGGCAGCGGCATGCCCCATCGCCCCCGAGTGGCTCGTCTCATGCATTGACCAGGTCCTCGCTCCCGAAGACCTCCTGCTGGACGAGACGGTTACCAACGCTGGCCTGGTGGCACAAGGGGTTGCCCGCACCCTCCCCGGCACCCTGTTCACCAGCGGGGGGTCCAGCCTGGGCTGGGCCTTGGGGGCTTCCATCGGGGCCAAACTGGCCGCCCCTGACCGTCGTGTGGTTGCCCTCGTCGGGGATGGCTCCTTCCTCTTCGGGTGCCCCACCTCGGCCCTCTGGACGGCCACGGCCTATCGTGCCCCCTTCCTCACCGTTATCTTCAACAACCAGATGCACCACGCCACCAAGCGCTCCTGGCGAGAGGCCTACCCCCAGAGTTATGCCCAGCGCTTGGGCGAGTGGATAGGGGTGGACTTGACCCCCTCTCCGGACTACGCCCTGGTGGCCCAGGCGTGCGGCGCCTACGGGGAGCGGGTGGAAGACCCCGCCCAGGTGCTTCCCGCCCTGCGCCGGGGCCTGGAGGCGGTGGAGCGGGGACAACCTGCCGTCCTGGATATGCGTATCCAGCGCCCCTAGCCGTTACCGCCCCCGTAGACGGGGGTCCAGCAGGTCCCGCACCGCATCCCCCAGCAGGTTGAAGCCATACACCGCCAGGCTGAGGGCGACCCCGGGGGCAATGGGAATCCAGGGGGCCAGTTCGGCGTAGTTGGCAGCGGTCCCGAAGAGGTCCCGCCCCCAGGACGGGGTGGGAGGCGGGATCCCCATCCCCAGGAAACTGAGGGACGCCTCGGTTACGATGGCCCCACCCAGGGTAGCAGTCGCCACGATGATGTAAGGGGCGACGCAGTTGGGGGCTACGTGGAAGAAGAGGATACGCCAGGTGCTGGCACCCAGGGCCTGCGCCGCCTTCACATACTCCATCTCCTTCACAATGAGCACTTGGGAGCGCACCACTCGTGCCGCCAAAGGCACGACAACGATGGCGATGGCCAATATCACATTCCGGGTGCTGGAACCCAACACCGTTACAATCACCAGGGCGATAATAAGGCTGGGGAAGGCCCAAAGGATATCCATGAAGCGCTGAACGCCGTTATCCCACACCCCGCCCCAGTAGGCGCTGATGAGGGCCAGGACCGCTCCGGCGCCAGTCCCCAGGATGGTAGAAAGGAACCCCACCAGCAGGGAGATACGCCCCCCGTAAATGACCCGCGCAAACACATCCCGCCCCAGGTGGTCGGTGCCCAGCCAGTGCTCTGCCGAGGGGGGGCGCAGGCGGGCGGTGGTAATGGCATTGGGGTCGTGGGGGGTAATGTAAGGGGCAAACACAGCCGACGCCACGACCAGGAGCAGGATAACAGCCCCGGCCGTCCCCAGGGGCTTACGCCGTGCCGACAGGAGCAGGGTTTTCCAGAACCCCTGCCCCTTACGAACCAGGCCCACCCTTTCGGTGCTGGCCGAGCGCGGTGTTGTCGCCATGCGCTACTCCAAACGCACCCGTGGGTTCAGCCAAGCATAAAGGACATCCACCAGCAGGTTGGCCAGGGTAACAAAAAGGGCGATGGCAAACAGGCTGGCCTGAATGACGTTGTAGTCCCGGCGTAGGGTCGCCTCAAAGAGGAAGCGCCCTGCCCCCGGCAGGTTGAAGGCTGCTTCCACCACTACCAGCCCCCCAATGGCGAACCCGAACTGTAGCCCCAGCACGGTGATGACCGGGAGCAGGGCATTGCGGAGAGCGTGGCGCAGGATGATGGTTCGCTCCCGCAGGCCCTTGCTCCAGGCGGTGCGGATGTAATCCTCCCGCAGAACCTCCAGGAGGGAGGAGCGGGTCATGCGGGTAACCACACCGATGAAACCGAAGGCGACGGCGAAACTGGGGAAGAAGAGTTGGGTAAGGTTGCGCAAGGGGTTTTCCCAGAAGGGCACATAGTCCAGGGAGGGGAGCCAACTGAACACCCGCAACAGGACCACGATGATGAGGATGGCCACCCAGAAGGAGGGCATGGAAAGGCCCGAGATAGCGATAATACGGGCAATGTAGTCCAAAGGGGTGTCCTGCTTGATGGCGGAGAGGATGCCCAAGGGGATACCCACCAGGACGGTCATAATGAAGGCCAGGATGGCCATGTTCAGCGAGAGGGGAAGACGCCGAAGGTATTCGTCCACCACATCGCCCCCGCCCCAGGAGGACTTGCCGAAGTTGAAGCGGATGGAGTTGGCCAGCCAGGTGATGTATTGCTGGGCCAGGGGTTTATCCAACCCCAGTTCACGGCGCTTGGCCTCCAGTTGGGCTTTGGGGACCGCCTCGCCCCGGCTGGGGTCGGCCAGGGCGATGAGGGCGGGGTCCCCAGGGACGATGCGCATAAGGATGAAGGTGAGGGTCGCTACGCCGTAAACGGTGAGGATGCCCAGGAGGAGGCGCCGTATGAGGAAGGCCCGCACGGTCCGATGCTCCCCCCTTTCCCGCATCCTTCCGATGACCGCTCCAGGGACGGGGAGAGCCCCCGCCCCTGGAGCCAGCGCTCAACGAGAGGCTCTAGCGAGGATAGCCGGGGTGGGTCCGGTCTAGCCAGACCTCCTCCATCGTCACGTTGTTGTAGTAGGCGGGGTCCACATCCTTGAAGTTCTTCACCCAGGGCCACCAGGCCATGCCCTCGGCAACCCAACGAACGGGGATAGCGGGCAGGTCGGTGAGGAGTTTGCGCTCCATCTGCCAGACCAGTTGCTGGCGCTTGGCCTCATCCAGTTCCGAGAGGAGTTGGGTGAACATCTTATCAAACTCGGGGTCGCAGTAGCCCATGTAGTTGGCGGGGGCATTGCAGGGGAAGTAGTTGCCATAGAAGAGGCTAGGCTCTATCAGAGGGGCGACGGCGGAACCGCTCCCCTGCATCTCAAAGGCACGCTTCTCCAGGCGGTCGTTCCAAGCCGCCCGGTCTAGGGGGTTCAAGGTGAGTTCCACCAGCCCACCCAGTTTCTTGGCTTCGTCCTGCATGTAGGTGGGGGTGAGCATGGACTCTCGGGTATTCAAGGCGTCCACCACCATCTTCAGAGGCTTGGAGGTGCTATAGCCGGCCTCTTGCAGGAGTTTGATAGCCCGCTCTCGGCGGGCGGGCATGTCGGAACTGTCTTTCTTGCCCACGAAGGTCTCCAGTTCACTGCGGGGGAGGCTCCATTTGGTCCAGGGGGGTTGCCATGCGCCGTAGTCGCCCACCCCCTCGCCCAGGATCTCCACCGCCTTGGGACGGTCAATGAACAGGTTGAAGGCCTGGCGCACCCTGATGTCGCTCCAGGGGCCCGACTTCAGGTTGCCATACACATAGTGCCACCAGAGGCGTGGGGGCAAGGAGACGATCACCTCCGGGTGCTGCTCCTTCAGGATCTTCGCCTCGGAGGGGTAGATGTATTGCATATAGGAGTTCATATCCAACTGCTTGGCCCGGAAGGCGGCGAAAGCGACCTCCTCCCTGGGGAAGACGAAGTTGTGGATCTCGTCCATGTAGGGGAGGCCCTTGCGCCAGTAGTTGGGGTTCTTCTTGGAAACGCTCTTCTGCCCTTTGGTATAGCCCTGCCAGATATAGGGGCCGGTGCCGATGACCGTATCCTGCATACGCTCCCAGGGCAGTTCGCTGGGGATGATGCCTGCCCAGCCCGCGGAGAGTTTGGCCACGATAGCCGCATCGGGAGCCTTCAGTTTGATAACCACTTTGAGGGGCTCCGCCGGGTTGCACTCAATGCTGCTAATGGCGGTTACATCCCCGGCCCGTTTGCTGTAGTCGGGGTTGCGGTATTTGTCCAGGCTGTGCTTCACATCGGGGCAGTCCAGGTCGGTTCCGCTTCCGGGGACGCCGGGGATCTCGTGGAACTTGACGCCGGGGCGCAGGTAAAAGGTATAGGTGAGACCATCCCGGCTCACCTCAAAGCGTTCCGCCAGGTCCGGCTCTATCACACCAACCTCAAAGAAGGAGAAGCGCATCAGACGGTTGTAGGAGGGGCCGACCCGCTGTTGGGTGCGCACCGTGGTCTGGATCATCTGGTCAAAGTGGACCAGGTCGTCCCCGGCGTGGGTGCGGAAGATGCCACCGTATTGGGGACGTTCAGCAGCCGGGGTAGGGGTGGGCGTGGCGATACGGATGACGGGGGTGGCCTCTATGGGAGCAGGAGCGGTTGGAATGGGAGTGGCGGCTGGCGCGCGCGTGGGAGTAGGGGCTGCTGCCGGACGGCACGCCATCAACAGAGCGAGGGCGCCCAGCAACGCTGTGAGCGGAAAGAGGCGCAACCACGGCCTTGCCTTGCGGTAGTGCATATCTCTCTCCCCCGGCCAGGCATGGGGTCTGGCCACGCTTTGCCCACACTGTAGGTGATACCGAAGTAGTTGTCAAGGGGTGTTGGAAAGCCCAGAGAGCCTGTATCAGAGAGAACCGCGCTGTAGAGGCGGCTTTTCTCATAACCCTGCGACTGCCAAGGGTTGCCCCGTTAACCGCCGTAGCCCCATCCCCGTTGGCTCCCCTCGCCGAGAGGGCAGGGGGGCGGGGAAGAAAACCAGGGGCCACCCCGGGGAGAGCCGTTCTGTTAAACAGGGCTATGGGAAGGTGTTCTCCCTTTCAGCCAGCCCGGCGCCCACCAGTTCCACACCCCCAGGACCTGCATGGTAGCCGGCACCAACAGCGCCCGCACCACCGTAGCGTCCAACAGCACCGCCAGCGCTATCCCTACCCCCAGCGCCTTGATCAGCACCACATCCCCGATCACAAAAGAGGCGTTCACAACGAACAGGATGAACGCTGCGCTGGTAACAATGCGCCCCGTCCTCTCCAGCCCCACAACGACACTATGGGTGTTATCCCCGCTGGCGTCATACTCCTCCTTAATACGAGACAGGAGAAAGACCTCGTAGTCCATGCTCAGCCCATAAAGGATACAAAACAAGAGGATGGGCACCGTAGACTCGGTATACCCCTCTGCCTGAAAGCGGAGGAGACCGCCGAAATGTCCCTCCTGGAAGATGAACACCAGCGCCCCATAACTGGCCAGGATGCTCAGGGTATTCATCAGCACCGCCTTCAACGGCAACACCACCGAGCGGAAAAGGAACAACAGACAGATGTAAATAGCGCCTGCCACATAGGCCACCACCCAGGGGAACTGCCCATACATGAGGTCAACGGCGTCCATAATGTCGGCGGTGGCGCCCGTAACCATCACCTGCAGACCGTAGGATGGCCCCTCCTGGCGTATGCGCCGAACCAGGGCTTTCGTCTCCTCCGCCAGAGGGGGATGCTTGCTGAACACCCGTATATAGGTGGTATCGGAGCGGACAAGGCTCTCCACGGCATTGCGCACCTCGGGGAGGGGGATGGCCTGGGGGTTGCTCAGGAGGAGGGCATACTGCTCCCGGGTGAGGCGGGGGTCAAGGGTTACAAGGCTCTCCACCCGTGCCACCCGTGGGTCCTGGGCGAGGGCGTGGGCGAAGTCGTAGAGGCGTGCCACTGCTTCGGGGCGCAGGATGCCCCGGGCGTCCTGCACCGTTACCACGATGGGAGCCACCTCCCCTTCGCCGAACTCCCGTGCCAACACCTCCCACCCCTGGCGGGCTTCGGCCCCCGGGGGCAGAATGGACGCCCACGGCGCACCGATGCGCACCCGCAAGAAGGGCACCCCCAGCAGGATAAGGAACGCCCCCACAACGCCTATCACAACCAGCGGCCGGCGCATCACCCCCAGGGCTATCCGACGCCACCAGACCTCCTGTGCCTCCCGCAGGGGGAGAACCGGCAGGGCGTTCACCTTTGTGCCCAATACCGCCAGCAGGGCCGGCAGGGCGGTCAAGGCGCAGGCCATGCTCACCCCCACGACCAGCATCCCCCCGATGCCGATGGAGCGGAGCATCATGTAGCGGAAGAGCATCAACCCCGACAGCCCCACCAGGGTGGTGAGGCCGGAGAAGAACAAGGCCCGCCCCGCCCGGTCTACGGCAACGGCGATGGCCTCCTCTTTGGAGCGGTGGCGTATCTCCTCCCGGAAGCGGCTTACCACCAGCAGGGCATAGTCCACCGCCAAGCCCAGCCCCAGAACCGTTACGATGTTCAGGGTAAAAACGGATAGGTCGGTGGTGCGGGCCAGCCAGGAGATGATGCCCAGGGTAATGGCCACACTCACCCCTCCGATGAGCAGGGGCACCACCGCCGCCACCAGTCCCCCGAACACCAGCACCAGCGCCACCAGCACCACCGGGAAGGTAACCACCTCCGCCTTGCGCAGATCCCGCTCCGCTGCACGGTTCAGGTCGGCAAAGATAGGGATGCCCCCCGTTGCCCATACCTGCATCCCCGGAGGGGTTGTCACCAGAGGGCGCAGGTCGTGGTAGATGTCCATCGCCTCGTCAATGCCCCCCTGCAGGAGCACCACAGCATAGGCGGTGCGCCCCTCGGGGGAGACCATACGGGGGTTGGCGCCGGCGTAGTGGGTGATGACCTGGCGCACCGCAGGATGGGTGCGCAGGGGAGCCAGGGCGGCCTCCTCCAGGGCGATGAAGGCTGGGTCCGTGGCGTGGAGGGTGGGGTGCTGAAACACGAAGGTGATGGACGCCTCGGCGATGTGGAAGCGCTCCTTCAGCAGGGCCAACGCCCGCTCCGACTCCACATCGGCCCGCCCAAAGCCCGACTTCAGCCAAAGGGACGCCCGGGGCGCAAAGGGCAGGGCCAGCAGGAGCAGAACTGCCCACACCCCCAGGATAGCCCAGCGCCAGCGGACAGCCTGTAGCCCCCAGCGGTAGAGCATAGCACTCCCTATCCAGGGTAAGGGAAAATTTTCACCAGGGCAAGGACGGGTGCCCTCGGGTGTGGTAGCCTTATAGTGAGAGGCGTGCGCATGGCCAGCAAGACGCTCCCCCTCCCGGTGGGCTTGGCCGTGGCTCTTGCCCTGGCGCTGGCGGGGGGATGGGGGTGTCGCCCCACCCCCACCAGCCTGGAGGCGCAGGCCCAAGCGCTAGACCGCAAACTCATGTGCCCCGTTTGCCCTGGGGAGACCATTGACCAGTCCCGTGCCCTCCAAGCCAAGGAGATGCGCCAAGTGGTGCGGGAGATGCTGGCCCAGGGCAAGACGGAGCAGGAGATACTGCAATACTTTGTGGACAGGTATGGGCCGGGGGTGTTGGCCGCACCGCCGGCACGGGGAGGCCACTGGGTGGTGTGGTTGGTGCCCCCCATCGGGGTAGTGGTGGCGGTCCTCCTCCTGTGGCGGGCTACACGGGGCTTGGTGGCCCCCCGGGCGCCCTCCCCGGCCCCCTCCGAGGACCTGGGGCCATACCTGGCGGAGGTAGACCGTGCCTTCCAGGAGCGCATGTCCCACCGCAGTCGGCCCCCTTCCGACGCCTGACTAAGGAGCAGAACTGATGTCTGCCGATATCGGCCTGGTGAGTATGGCGCTGGCCCTGGCGATGGCTTCCTATGGAGGGGTGGCATCCTTCCTTGGGGTGTGGCGTCGGCACCCCTTGCTGCTGGAGAGCGCTCGGCGAGCCATCTACCTAGTCCCCCTGCTCCTGCTGGTGTCCATTGGGGGGCTTATGGGGGCTTTCCTGACCCGGGACTTCTCGGTGCGCTATGTGTTTGAGCACAGCAACCGCGCCCTGGACTGGCACCTTACCTGGGTCGCCTTTTATGCGGGGAACCAGGGGTCTATGCTTTTTCTCGCTTTTGTAATGGCCCTCCTTTCCGCCCTGGCGGTGCGCTTTGCCCCCCGACGGACGCTCCCCTTTCTGCCCTACACGGCGGGAATCCTCAGCCTGTTTACCGTGTTCCTGTTGGGGGTGCTGACGGCCCTGGCCAACCCCTTTGAGCGCCTCCCCTTCACACCCCCCGACGGCAGGGGCATCAACCCCCTCCTTATTCACTACGGCATGTTCCTCCACCCCCCGACCATGATGACGGGGCTGGTGTCGGTGAGCGTCCCCTTCGCCTTTGGCATGGGGGCGCTGGCAAGCGGGCAAAGGGGCTCGGCGTGGCTGGACGCCGGCCGACCCTGGGGGCTGGTGGCCTGGCTGTTGCTCAGCGTGGGCAACCTGTTGGGTTCCTGGTGGGCCTACACCATCCTCGGATGGGGCGGTTACTGGGCGTGGGACCCTGTGGAGAACGCCGGGATCATGCCGTGGTTCGCCATGACCGCCTTCATCCACTCGGCCATGGTGGAGATACGCCGGGGCCTCTTCCGCACCTGGAACTTCACCCTCCTCATTATCGCTATGGGGCTGGCCCTGTTCGGGATGTTTATGAACCGTGGGGGGCCAGTGCCCTCGGTGCACTCCTTTGCCCAGTCCACCATGGGGTGGGTCTTCCTGGCCTTTATGGCGCTGGTGGTAGGAGGCGCAGGGCTCCTCCTCATCTGGCGAGCCCCTACCCTGAAGAGCGAAGGGAGCCTGGAGTCCTCCTGGTCTCGGGAGGCGGCCTTCCTGTATAACAACCTGGTGCTGTTGGCCATCACCTTCACAACCCTGTGGGGGGAGGTGTATCCCCTTATTTCCCAGATGCTCTTTGGGGAGACGGTAACGGTGCGTGCGCCCTTTTATAACCGCATCAACGGCCCCTTGTTCCTGGCCCTGCTGTTCCTCATGGCCCTGGGGCCGCTCCTGCCCTGGAGGCGGGCCAGCCTGGCCTCCCTGCGGGAGGCCCTTCTGGTGCCGGGCGTGTCGGCCCTGGTTACGGTGGCCGTCTTGGTGGCGATAGGGGTGCGCAAGCCCTATGCGGTCATCTCCTTTGCCATCCTGGGCATGGTGGGGGCGGGGATACTCAAGG
>BEHZ01000016.1 GCA_002923335.1 bacterium HR23
TGGGAGGTGGGGCACCGCTTCCCCGTCGTTACCAACATCCGCCGTGCCGATGTGCGGGAGGACTACGGCTGGGCGGTGCTGGAACTGACAGGGGAGGAACCGGCCATTGAGGAGGCCCTGGAATGGGTCCGCTCCCAAGGCGTCCGGGTAGACCTGGCCACTGGGGATGTGGTAGAAGGGTAAGATAGAGTGTAGAAGACCCTAAGCGGGAGGAGGGTTCCCTATGGGCGTTGTGGTGCGTATCCCCTCGCCCCTGCGCCGGCTCACGCAGGGGCTGGACAAGGTGGATGTGGAGGCCCGCACCGTGGCGGAGGTGGTGGAGCGCCTGGAGGCCCGCTTCCCCGGCTTCCGGGAGCGCCTCCTGGACGAAAACGGCGAGGTGCGCTACTTCGTCAACATCTATGTAAACGGGGAGGATGTGCGCTTCCTCCAGGGGCTGGACACCGCCACCAAGCCCGGCGACGAAGTGAGCATCGTTCCCGCCGTGGCGGGCGGGTAGGGGACCTTGTATGCCCCCCAACCTCCCCCATCTCACCCTTTTGCAACAGCGGTGCATTGAGGCCCGTGTGCTGGGGCCGGTCATCCGCACCCTGCAAGAGGAACTGGGGGCCGAGAGGGCCAACGCTATCATCCAGAAGGCTATCGCCCGCATCGCCTATGCCCAGGGGCAAGAGCGTGCCCGTGCCCTGGGGCGCAACGACCTTCAAGCCTTCAAGGCCATGAGCACCGCCCGCCACGGCTCCGGCGACCTGGAGATACAGGTGGTGAAGGACACGCCGGAGGAATACACCTTCCGGGTGGTGCGGTGCCGGTTCGCCGAGATGTATCGGGAGATGGGGCTAGGGGATGTGGGGCATCTCCTGTCGTGCAACCGGGACTTCGCCTTCGTGCAGGGCTTCAACCCCCGCATCCGCCTGGTGCGCACCCAGACCATTATGCAGGGCGCCCCCTTCTGCGACTTCTCCTATCGGGTGGAACCGCCGCAAACCCCTTAGCCCCCAACACACCTATAGCCTCTCCAGGGCGCTCTGCAACGCCTCCCCATCGCCACCGGCCAGGGCCTTCTGCACCCGTTGCGCCTTGGCGTAGGTGCGGGCCAACGCCGTCTCCCACGCCCCAGGCTGGTAGCGCACGATACGGATCACCCCATCGGCCCCACGGATGAAGTGCAAGAAGGCGCTATCCCGACTCCCGGCGAAAAAGGCCTCTTCCCCATTGGGCAGGGGACGCCCCTGCACATACACCCCGTAGCAGTTCAGATACCGTCGGTAGCGGAAGGGCAGGGCGTCCTTGACACGGGCAATGGCGACCACCATCTCCGCCACCTGCAGGGGGAGTTCCATGCCTCACTTCCCTGGCCCCCGTCCGGGGTCCACCACGCCCTAATAGGCGTAGGCACCCCCGTCGCACCGGGGGTCGGAACCGCCCATGCGCACCCCCGTGGACGGGTCAACCATGATGATTTGCACCCCACCCAGGAAGGCGGAGGCCGGGTAGGGGCCAACCCTGTGTCCCCGACGCCTCAACTCCTCCACCAGGGCGGTATCCTTCAGGAAAGGCTCCTCCAGGCGCAGTTCCGGGGGGTTATCCACGGCGATGGGGTCGGTGCCGGGGAAGTGGGTAAAGCGAGGGGCCTCGGCTGCCTCCTGCGGGTTCAGGCCGAAGTCCAGGAGGCGGGTGAGCACTTGCACATTCCACTGGGGCTGGTTGTCGCCTCCCGGCGTGCCGCCCAGGAGGAGCAAACGCCCTTCCCGGAAGGCCATGTAGGCGTTGAGGGTGTGCATAGTGCGCTTGCCGGGGGCAATGACATTGGGATGCCCCTCCACCAGGCTGAAACCCCGCCCCACCCGGTTGTTCAGCAATACCCCCGTATCCCCTGCTACCCAGCACGCCCCAAAGGCGTTGGAGAGGCTGTGGATGAAGGAGACCGCATTCCCCTCCTTGTCTATGACGCAGAAGTAACTGGTGGCGCCGTCGTCGGCGGGCACCGCCAGCGCCCCCGGAGCCACCAAGGGAGAGGCCCGCCCCATCTCTATGGCCCGCCGGCGCTCCTGGGCATAGGCCTTGGAGAGAAGGGTCTGCCAGGGGGAGGGGACGAACTCGGGGTCGCCCAGGTAGGCCAGGCGGTCGGCATAGGCCAGTTTCTTGGCCTCGGTGAGGAGGTGGATGTAGTCGGCGGTGGTGTGGCCCATCCCTTGCAGGTCAAACCCCTCCAGCAGGTTGAGCATCTGCAACACCAGAATGCCCTGGGAGGGGAGATGGGTTTCGTAAATGGTAACGCCCCGATAGGTGGTGGAGAGGGGGTCGTCGTAGAGGATGGTGCGGTGGCTGGCCCACTCCTGGGGCGTGTAGAGACCCCCCTCGGCCTGCAGGGCGGTGAGGATGCGCCGTGCCACCTCCCCCTCGTAAAACTCTCGGGGGCCGTGGCGGGCGATGGCCTGGAGGGTTTGGGCCAACTGGTGCTGGCGCAGGACCGCCCCCGGCCGGTAGGGACGCCCTTCCTGCAGGAAGATGCGCCCCGCCGAGGGGCTCCGGGCCAACTGGGGGCCGGCGATGGCGAAGTAACGGGCGATGCGCTGGGGGAGGGGAAAGCCCTCCTCCGCCAGGGCGATGGCCGGTTCCAGCAGACGGGCCAGGGTGAACCGCCCGCTCCCAAAACGCTCAAGAAGCGTAGCATAGGCGTCCACTTCGCCGGGGATGGCCACCGAGAGGGGGCCATCCTGGGGCATCACCCGGTAGCCCCGGGAGACGAAGAAGTCTCGGGTCGCCTTGAGGGGGGCCTTCCCGCTCCCTGTAACGCCGTAGACCTTCCCCTCCCGTGCCCGGTAGACCAGGGCGAACACCTCGCCCCCCAGCCCACACATGGGGGGAAGCACCACCCCCTCCACCCCCGCGGTGGCGATGGCCGCATCTATGGCGTTGCCCCCCTCCTGGAGCACCCGCAGACCCGCCGACGCTGCCAGAGGCGAAGCGGAGCAGACCATACCGTTGCGGGTGAGCACCACACTGCGTCCTGTGGTAACGGTCAGCGAAAGGCCCATACACCCCCCCTTCCGGTGATTAGAGGCCGGTGAACCGGCGCCCTCGGCGCAGGTCGGCATACCATAAACCGAAAGCCAGGATGCCCCGCACGCCCAGGGCGCGCCCCAGCATCTTTCGGGCGAACCAGCCCCGACGCCTCGCCAGGTAAGAGGGCGACAGCCCACACGCCAGGGCGAAGCCCAGAACGCCCACCAGCGCCCGCAGGAGGTCCAGCAGATAAAGCATCCCATCCACCGGGGCCAGCAGGATATGCACCAGCCAGACCATACCCGCCCTATCCTAGCAGAACAAGACGCCGAGGGCTACCCCGCCCACAGCACATCCCCGCACAGGTCGGGCGGATGGGGTCGGCTGGCGAAGAGGGCATACTCCTCCCGTGCCTTGCCGATAGTGGTGCCTTCGCCGTGGCCGGGGAGCACCACCGTCTCCTCCGGGAGCACCAGCAGGTGCCGGCGAATGCTCTCCACGATCTGGCGGAAGTCCTGGGGCGTGCGGGTGTGCCCCGGCCCGCCGGGGAAAAGGGTGTCCCCGCTGAGAAGATACCGCCCCCACAGGAAACAGGTGGAGCCGGGGGTGTGGCCGGGGGTAGCCATGGCCCGCAGGGCCAGCCGGCCGAAGGGAAACACCTGCCCATCGGCAATGACAAAGTCCGGGGGAACGGGGAGGCCGTCGGCGTCGGCCTCCCCGATGCCCACCGGGGCGTGCAGGGCGGTCTTGATGCTCGCCAGGCCCGCCCAGTGGTCCGGGTGCCGATGGGTCAACAGAATAGCCCGCACCCGAACACCCTGGAGGGCCTGGAGCACCTTCTCCGGCTCCTCGGGGGCGTCCACCAGCAGGCCCTCGCCCGTCGCCCGGCACACCAGGACGTAGGCGTTATTGCTGAAGCGCCCGCATACCACCCTCTGCAGGAGGGCGTGGCCATCCTGGTAAACTACCGGGACCATTCAAATTTCACGTTCAGCACGGGGTCCAGAATCTCCACCCGTGCCCCTTTCACCAACCCCTTGAACTTGTGGGGGTCTCCCCCGGTGGCGTAGCCGTAGTGCATGGGGATAACCACCTTGGGCTTGATGAGGTCGTTGACGGCCGAGGCAGCCTCCGTCTCATCGCAGGTGTAGGTGCCGCCGATGGGCACCAGGGCGATGTCCACCTGCCCCAGTTGTCCCATCTCCTCCACCTTATTGGTGTCCCCGCAGTGGAGAACTATCTTCCCCCCAATGGTGAAGAGGAACATGGTGTTGAAGCCCTGCTCTTTGGGGTGGAACTGGTTGTAGCCGGCAAAGGCCTTGATATGGCTCCCCTTCTGGTCGGTGGACTGCCCCGCCTTGATGGCCACCACCTTCCAGATGCCCTTGACATCCTGGGGAAGTTGGGCCTCCACGGCAGGGTTGGTGATGATGATGGTCTCTTTCTTGGCGCACGCCTTGATGGCGTTGGGGTCCAGATGGTCGGGATGCGGGTGGGTAATGAGGACCAGGTCGGCCTTGTCGGCGCCCACCTCTTTCGCACCGATGCGATGGGGGTCCACCCAAATCGTCAGGCGATTGCTCTTGATCTTGAAGGTGGACTGGACATAGCGGGTGAACTCTACGCCGTCAATGGTAACGGTGCTGGGCATAGCACACCTCCAATGGAGTTGGCCCCAACCCTATTATAGCCCCACTCCCGTGTATGGCGCACAAGCGCCCGGGGCCGTCCTTTCCAGGGGGCTTCCCTTCGCCTCGTTGACGCCTATTTGCGCCCTTTGCTACCCTGGTAGAGAACCTGCCACAGGAGGGGGTATGAGCACCCAGGGCCTCCTGGACACCTTGCGCCGTGAAGGGCGCACCATCCTCACGGAAGTGGAAGCCAAGGAGTTCCTCGCCCCCACCGGCATCCCCATCGTCCCCACCCGCCTCGCCCGTTCCCAGCGGGAGGCGGTGCGGATAGCCCGGGAACTGGGCTGGCCGGTGGTGCTGAAGGTCGTCTCCCCCGACATCGTCCACAAAAGCGACATCGGGGGGGTGAAGGTGGGGCTGACCAGCGCCTCGGCTGTGGCCCGAGCCTATCGGGAGATTATGCAAGCGGTGCGCACCCACGCCCCCCAAGCACGCCTGCACGGGGTCTCGGTGCAGAAGATGGCCCCCCCAGGACGGGAGGTCATCATCGGCGCCGGCAAAGACCCCCAATTCGGCCACTATGTGATGTTCGGGCTGGGGGGCATCTTCGTGGAGGTGTTGAAGGATGTGGCCTTCCGCCTGGTGCCCCTTACCCCCCGAGACGCCCGCCAGATGATACGGGAGATCCGGGGCTTCCCCCTGCTGGAGGGGCAAAGGGGCCAGCCCCCCGCCGACCTGACCGCCCTGGAGCAGGCCCTCCTGGGGCTCTCCGCTTTCCTGGAGGCCCACCCGGAGGTGCAAGAGGTGGACCTAAACCCCGTCTTCGCCTACCCCCAGGGTTGTGTGGCCGTGGATGTCCGTGTAGTGGTGGAGGGGGGCGCCCTCGCCTCCTCCGCACCCTCAGGAGGGACCCCATGACCTGGACCTTTGAGGAGATGGACCGCATGTTCCACCCCCGGGTGGTGGCGGTGGTGGGGGACAAAAAGGACCGGGACTATATGTGGCTCCGCTCCGTAAGCACCCTGAAGGGGAAGGTCTACTCGGTGCAGGTGAACCCCGAGGAGGCGGCCAACATCGTGGCCATGGGCTTCCCCAACTACTCCAGCCTGCTGGACATCCCCGAGCCGGTGGATTATGTCATCGTGGCGGTGCCGCGGCACGTGGCCCCCCGTGTGCTGGAGGACGCTATCCGCAAGGGGGTGAACGGGGTGATGTTCTTCACCGCCGGCTTCGCCGAAACGGGGGAGCCAGAGGGCATCCGCCTCCAGCAGGTGCTCACCGACATGGCCCGCAAGGCACGGATGAAAATCGTCGGCCCCAACTGTATGGGCCTCTTCAACCCCCGCTGGGGCCTGCGCCACAGCCCCGAGCAATACTACGACGACGGGGGGCCGGTGGGCTTCATCTCCCAGAGCGGAACCCACGCCACCTTCTTCAGCCTGGTGGGCTACCAGCACGGCGTCAAGATCAGCAAATCCGCCAGCATGGGCAACGGCATCATCCTCCACGCCGACGACTACCTGGACTACCTGGGGCAAGACCCCCAGACCCAGGTCATCGCCATGTATCTGGAGGGGGTGCCCAACGCCCGCCGCCTCTTCCACCTTATGCAGGAGATCGGCCAAAGGAAACCCATCGTGGTGTGGAAAGGGGGACAGACCAGCGAAGGGGCACGGGCGGTGCAGTCCCATACCGCCTCCCTGGCAGCCTCAACTGCCCTTTGGCAGGCGGCGGTGCGCCAGGCCAACGCCCTGTGGGCCGATTCCTTTGACGAGACCCTGGACCTGGTAAAGGCCCTCTGCTTCCTGAAGGAACCGGTCGGCCCCCGCCTGGGGCTGGTGGCCATGACAGGGGGGCAATCGGTGGTCATCACCGACGCTTTTGCCAAAGCAGGCCTGCAGGTGCCTCTCCTTACCCCCCGCTCCTATCAGGAGTTGGCCACCTTCTACAGCACCATCGGAGGGAGTTACCGCAACCCCATGGACATGACCCCTACCAGCCGAAACCTGGATATGGTGCGTCGGGTGCTGGACATCCTGGCACGGGACGACAATATCGACGCCATCTGCTACGAGTTCAATATGGGCTTCTCGGCACGGGAGGGGATGGTGGAGCGGCTGGTGGACCTGCTGGGGGAGTTTCGGGAGGCCTACCCCCGCCCCTTCCTGTGCGTGCTGTCGGCGGTGCATCGGGAGGCGGAGGCGGTGGGGGTGCGCCAGGCCCTGGCCCAGCGGGGGGTGCCGGCCTACCCCTCCTTCCAGCGGGCGGGCAATGCCTTCCGCAAGGTGTGGGACTACTACCGGGAGCGCCGAGAACGGGGGGCTACTCGCCCGGCCCCCGCTCCTGCAGGACCCGTCCGCCCAGGGTAGTGATGCGGTCTACCCGAATGAGCACCGCCACCCCCCTGCGCTCCGGGTCCCGCTCCAGTTCCTCGGGCACGGTGCGGGCCATCACCTGCTCCCGTATCGGCCCCTCCTCGTAGATGGTGGCGACCCCGTAGAACTTCCACCCCATGCGCTTGACGGGGTCTCGGAAGATGACCAGCACCCGGGGGTTCTCCCGGAGGGAGGCCATCTCCCGCCCCCGGGTGCGCTCCCAGTAGGCCAGGTGCTGGTCGTCGTAGACCATCATGCTCCCCCGGAAGCCGGCCGCTGGCCAGCCGTCCTGCCATGCTGTGACCAGCAGACAGGGCATCCCCCGGGCCAGGGCGGGGTTGATGGCGTCCCGCATCTCCTCCGTAAGGCGAATCATTCCGCTCCTTTCCCTGTAAGGGAATTGAGGGCAGACACGCAGGCAGAAGCACCCCTGTTACGACATATGATAGGAAGAGAAGGGGAGGGCCGCCAGAGGGGGTGTCCATGCGCAGGGTTCCTGCCGTGCCAAAGCCTACAATACCATGGGGGGAAAGGGGAGCCGCCCTTGACGCCCCTCTCCCCCTCCCCGGGAGGGACCTGATGCCGTCCCAGGAGACCTGGCGCATCCTCATCGTGGAGGACCAGGAGGCCCTGCGGGACATCCTGGCTCTCACCTTCGCCGGCGCCCCCTTTGAGGTGCACCTGGCCCGGGATGGTCAGGCGGGGTTAGAGATGGCCCGCCAGGTGCGCCCCCATCTAGTGCTCACCGACCTGCGCATGCCCCGTATGGACGGCCTGGCCCTTACCCGTGCCCTGCGCCGAGACCCCAACCTGGCACGGGTGCCCGTGATCGTGGTAACCGCCATGGCCGACCCCGCCTCGGAGTTGCTGGCTTATGGGGCGGGGGCCAACGCCTTTTTCGCCAAACCCTTCAGCCCCATCGCCCTGCGGGAGAAGGCGGAGAACCTCCTGCGGGAGTGGACGGAGTAGGCCCTCGGCCTACTCCTCCTCTCCCTCCGTCTCCTCGGGGCTCTCCTCGGGAACCTCTTCCGGCTCCTGCTCCTCCTCCGCCACGGGGGAAGGGGCCTCCTCCAGGTCTACCTCCTCTGCGGCCGGGGTCAGGGGGTAGTCGCTGAGGGGGAAGGGGGTCTCCCCTGAGGGGTTGGCAACCGTCCGCACCAGGACGGTGAGGTGCTGGTCGGCCACCGAGGCGACGGCGGCGCTGAAGCGGTCGCCCTTCTCCATCAGGGTGCGGATGCGGTTGGCGATGCGGGGCTCCAGGTAACCCAAGGGGGTGCCCTGCACCGTTTGCACCGCCACCAGGTTCCCCTGCACCACCAGGTCCAGGGGGTCGCCGGGGTCCAGTTGCAGAAGCACCTCCGGCGGAGCGAGGGAGCGCAGGGTGGTGGTGGTGGCCTTGCCCGTTTCCTCCAGGAAGACGGTGGTCGGGGCGGGGCTGGGAGCCACCTGGGGGCGTGCCCCTTGCAGGTGCTTGAGACGCTCCAAGTTCTTGCGGGCGATGGTGTTGCTGGGGGAGAGTTCCAAGACCTTCTGATAGGCCTGAATGGCCTCCTCATACTGGCCCAACTCCATCAGGGCCCGCCCCAGGCGGTTCCACGCCTCTACATCCTGGGGGAAACTCTCCAGGATTTCCCGGTTAAGGGCAACCGCCTGCTCCCATCGGCCCTGCAGGGCCAGGTCTATGGCCTCTTTGCTCATCTGCTGGCGACGGCGCTGAAGTAAGCCTTGTTCCACCCTGAGCCTCCCTTGCCCCCTGTGGGGTGCTGTGTATAGACCACTGGCAAAAGTCAAGGATACCGCAGGTTGCGCCCCGCGCAAAGGGGGCTGGGCACTGCTTCTCAAACGGTTCCCCAAGGGGGCACAGCCCCCGCTGCCTAGCGCCTCTTGGACAGCAGTTCCTCTACCGTCGCCAGCAACTGCCGGGGGCTGAAGGGCTTCTCCATATAGGCATCGGCACCGCTCTGAAAGGCCTTGCGCTTGTGGGAGTCCTGAATAAGGGCGCTGAGCATCAAAACCTTCACATGTTGGGTAGCGGGGTCCCGGCGCAGGGCCTGAACCACATCCCATCCGAACATGCCGGGCATCACGATGTCCAGAATTACCAGGTCCGGGTGTATCTTCCGGGCCATGTCCAGGGCCTGGACGCCGTCCACGGCGAAGAAGACCTCCCACTGCCCCCCTTGGAAGATGGCGGACAAGAGGTCCCGGAGGCCCTTTTCATCTTCGGCGATGAGGATGCGGTGGCGGCGGATGGGGTCGGCCATGCTAACCCACCTTGAGGGGGCATCCCTCGCTACAGGCTTTCTCCATCCCTACTATGGCACAGGGGGAAGGGGCTAGGGAGCAGGATGAACCCCCCAACCCCCCTGGGGGAAGCCCCCCATCCCCCCGCAGGATAACCCCCGGCTGCCTCATCCCGTTACCACCTCATACCATGAGCCGTTGGGGGTGCGGGTAACCTCTATGCGGGTGGGGAAGTGCTCCTTCAGGTCCTCCATATGGGTGATGACCATAATCAGGTCAAAGTCGTTGCGGACCGCCTGGACAGCCTCTACCAGACGCAAGCGCCCGTCGGCGTCCTGGGTGCCGAAGCCCTCGTCAATGAAGAGGGTGCGGACAGGGCGACCACTGCGCTGGGCCAGGAGCCTCCCCAGGGCCAGGCGCAGGGCGAAGTCAATGCGGAAGCGCTCCCCCCCGCTGAACAGCCGGTAATCCCTCTCCCCGTGGCCATCGTCTATGCGCACCTCCAGGGCCTCCTCCGGCTCTCCCCGTTTGGTGGGGCGGGTGGTCTCCAGGCGCAGGGCCATCTGCCCGTGGGTGAGGCGCTGGAGGATGTGGGTCGCCTCTTCGGAGAGGTGGTGGACAACCGACTCAATGATGCGGGTGGGGATGCCCTGAGGGGCGAAGGCCTTCCGCAAGACGGTATAGGCCTCCATGTCCGCCCGCAGGTCAGCGCTCTCCCTTTGCAGGTCGGCCAGGCGCTTCTCCTCCCGGGCCAGGTCGCCCAGGGCTTGGCGCACGGCCCCTATCTTCTGATTGAGACGCTCTTGCTCCTGTCGCAAGGCATCCAGTTCCTTCTCCCGAGCCTGAAGGGTCTCCTGCAGTCTGGGGAGGTCCTGGAGGGCCTGTTCGGCCTCAAGGGCTCGTTCCCGGGCGCTCCGGGCATCCTGCTGACGCTGGCGGGCAGTGCGCCGGAGGTCTTCCAGAATAGCAAGCCACCCGGGGAGGGCCCGTTCCGCCTGGGCGAGGCGCTCCGCCTCTTGCAGGAAGGGGAGAAGGTCCCGCACCTGTTGGCGCAGGGTCTGATGAGCCTGGGGGTCATAGCCTACTCCCGCCAGGGCCTGGCGGGCCTGGGCGAGGCGTTGCCGGTGCTCCAGGGCGAAGGCTCCCTGGGCCAAACGCTCCTGGAGGGCCTGCGCCTCGGCGCTCCAAGCCTGCACCTGCCGGGCCGCCTGGCGGGCGGTTTCCAGGTCTCGGGCGGTGCGGGCACGCTGGGCCTCCAGGGTGCGCCGTTCCTTATCTAAGCGCTGGCGGAGGTCTTCTCGTTGGCCGGCCAGGGTTTGGGCCTGCTGGCGGGCCTGCTGGGCCTGGCGGAGGGCGGTGTCGTGCGCCTGGCGCAGGGCCTTGCCCTGGACGGTGATCTCCTGCTCCAGGTGGGCCTTGCCCTCCGGCCCCAGGGGAGTCTTACAGAGGGGACAAACGGGGTCCGGCTGGGCCTGGAGGAGAGCCAGGCGCTGGCGCAGGGCATCCATTTCCTCCCTGGCCCGCTGGGCTTGGGCTTCATAAGCGGACGCCTCTTCCCGCAGGCGCTCCACCTGGGCTTGAAGGGCCATGGCCTGCTCTTCCAGGGCGCGAAGAGCGGACTCCTGACGGTCAAGGTCGGCCAGGGCAGTTTCCAGGGCGGGGACGGCGTCGGCCTGGCGCTGGGCCTCCTGGAGGCGCTGGCGAGTGTGGTCAAGGGCGGCCTCCAGGCGGGCTTGCTCACTAGCGATAGCCTTTTCCGCCTCCTGCAGGAGGGCGGTAAGGCGGTCGTGCTCCCGGCGGGCCTCCTCCATGCCCTCCAGCCGTTGGGAGACCTCCTGGTAGCGGGCAACGCTCCGCAGAATCTCGTCCTTCCGCTCCAGGAGGGCCCGGGCCTGCTGTATCTGGTGCTCCACCTGGCGGGCCTGCTCCGAGAGGGCCTGGGCCTCTTTCTCCCAGGCGGCGGCCTGGGCAAGGTGGCGCTCCCGCTCGCCCTGCAGTAAGCGGAGGGCGTTTTCCTGGGCACGCAGGGTATTCACCTCCTCCTGAAGGGTGTGCAGACGGGGGGCTATCTCCTGCAGGGCGCGCTGCACCTGCACCAGGTCGGCCTCCAGCGCAGGACGGCGGGCGATGTCCTGCTGAAGGTGCTCTCGTCCGCTCCGGAGGAGTTCCGCCCGCCCCTCCAGGTTCTGGAGGCGCTCTTTGACGCTCTGTAAAGCCCGCTCATAGATGTCCAGGCCCAGAATAGAGGCCAGGAGCCGTCGGCGCTCCTGAGGCTCGGCGCTCATAAAGCGGTCGGCATCCCCTTGTTGAAGGCATGTGGTATGCACAAAGGTGTTGTAGTCCATCCCCAGCAGGGCGGTTATCTTCCCCTGGGTTTCACGGATGGAGTTCCCGCTGATATCCCGCCACCGTCCGGGGGCGTCGGCCACCTGGAGGGCGAGGGCGCTGACGGCATTCCGGCGGGGGCCGGCCCGCTGATAGAGACGGCGCACCCGGAACAGGCGCCCCTCCAGGGCGAACTCCACCTCTACCTCCATCTCCGTTCGGCCGTGGTGCACCAGGGCGTCGGGGTTCCTGCCCCCCTCACTGCGGGAGCACGCCCCCCACAAGGCCCAGGCCATGGCGTCCAGCAGGGCGGTTTTGCCGTGGCCATTGTTGCCTGTAAGGCACACCACCCCCATGCCCCGTAGGTCCAGGGGAGGTGGCTCCCGGTAACAGAGGAAGTTGCGTAGACGCAGGCCGAGGGGGAGCATGGGCTAGGCGAACTCCAGGGTCTCGCCGGGGACGGGCATGCGCACCTCTATTCCCGTTCCGCTCAAGTGTTCAGTAAAATAAGCATACGCCCCCGGCTCGGCGTGGACAAGGAGGAGGGTGCGGGGGCGGGCCTGGCGCACCATCTCTATCAGGTGGGGGCCAGGAGCGTGGCCCGAGGCGTGGAGGCCCTCCTCCCCCGGGGGGATGGCCCACCGACCTGTGGCGGGGTCCCGACGGGGCACCCCCACCGGACGCATCTGGAAGTGCCCCAGCCAGTTCAGGAGGCGCTCAAAGTCCAGGTAGCCTGCCTCGTCAAAGGCCTCATGGGAGGAATACAGATACACGCTCCCCGGACGGGGGCGCAGGGTGGGCAGGTCGTTCACATCCAGCAGGCTGAAACAGAGGATGAACGCCTCCTGCTCCTGGTGCACCTCCTCGGGGGAGACCAACGCCGAGGCGTAGCGCCGACGCAACTCCCTCTCCCATGTGCGAGGGGCCACCTTGGGGTCGGCATAGAGCCGAACGCCCCGCCCGGGGTCAGGGAGGGGAAGGGAGGCGTCAAGAGTGTGGAGGGCCTCCAGCAGGTAGGCGTCCTGGGGTAGGATAACCAGGGAGCGCCCCACCTCCCGCGCGATGCGCCAGAAGATAAGAAGGCGCTCTATATTGCGGGGGCCGAAATCGGCGAACACCAGGCCCCCACGGACGGAGCGCAGGTGCTCCAGGGCACGCTGGGCCACATCCTCCTCGGTGTGGACGAGATGGGGGCCGGGCGTGGCCCGTGTCCCCTCACACAGGAGCACACGGGGGCGCAGGGAGGCCAGGTCTTCTATGAAACGGCGAGTGTAGTGGGCGGCTGCCCCATGCCACCGCAGGTCCCCCGTGAAGGCAACCCACCCCGCCGAGGTCTCCACTGCCCAGGCACACGCCCCCGGAATGGAGTGGTCTACCGGCCAGCACCGCAGGGGACGCCCCCCAATGCCCTGAGCGGCTTGGGGCGGGGCCACCTCCAGCGGCTTCTTGGCCAACGGGAGTTTGTGCCAGAAGGCCAGAGCGTCCCCGGCGGGGAGGGGGCCGAGGGCAAAACGGAAGGGGCGCTGAAGGGCGTGGCTCTCCCTATCCCCCTCCAGCAGGCCCTCAGGGTTTTGGCGCAAAGGCGTGAAGTAGACCACCTCCCGCTCTATATCGCTTTGCCCCGTGTCCTGGATGGCTTTGGCCATAAAAGCGGTGGTGGGCGTGGTATAGACGGGGATGTCTCGGCGCAAAAGGGAGATGTAGCCCGAGTGGTCCAGGTGTGCGTGGGTGAGGAGCACCCCCTCCACCTCCACAGTGGGGCGCCCGGGGAAGTCGCGCGCCACCAGGGGATGCTGCTCCAGATCGGGGCGATAGATGCCCTGGACGGGGGGCACCAGGCCCAGGGCCAGAAAGTCCAGCAGACCGTAGGTCCTGCGGGGCTGAAGGTATTCCTCGTAGAACTTGCTCCACTGGTGGAAGGGGATACCGAAGTCAAAGAACCAGCGAACGGAGCCATCCTCCACCAGCACCTGGTTTCCGCCTATCTGTCCGGCTCCCCCATAGACGGTGATGCGCAGCATGGCCCCCTCCGTCCGCGGGTTACACACCAGCATAGCGCACGGGGGCCGACAGGCCAAAGCGAGGGGGAAGCCCTGCGCCCCCGCCTTATCTGCGGTAACATATCCCCAGGAGGACGCCATGCGCCTCACCCGGGAACAGGTGCTCCACGTGGCTACCCTCTGCCGTATCGGCCTCACCGAAGAGGAGATGGAGCGCTTCCAGGCCCAACTCTCCCACATCCTGGAGCAGTTTGAGGTGCTGAAGGAGATAGACACGACCGAGGTGCCCCCCACCAGCCACTCGGTCGCCCTGCACAGTGTCATGCGCCCCGATGAGCCACACCCCCCCTTCCCCAAAGAGGAGGTTCTGCGCAACGCCCCCCGTAGGGAGGGGGACTTCTTCCGCGTCCCCCTGGTGCTGGAGGAGAGTTAGATGCCCCCCCTTTACGCCCTCACCGTCCACGAAGCCCACACCCTCTTGCGCCGCCGGGAGATATCGGCGGTGGAACTCACCCAGGCGGTGCTGGAGCGCATCCGCCGGGTAGAGCCTCTCCTCAACGCCTTCATCACCGTTACCGAAGACCTGGCCCTTCAGCAGGCCCGGGAGGCCGACCTGCGCATCGCCCAAGGGGATATCGCCCCCCTTACCGGCATCCCCATGCAGATAAAGGATGTGATAGTAACCAAAGGGGTGCGCTCCACCGCCGGCTCCCGCATGCTGGAAGACTTCATCCCTATCTACGACGCCACGGTCGTGGAGCGCCTGCGGGCGCAGGGGGCGGTGCTGGTGGGCAAGGGCAACATGGACGAGTTCGCCATGGGCTCCTCCACGGAGAACTCGGCCTACGGGCCGACCCGTAACCCCTGGGACCTGGAGCGGGTGCCAGGAGGTTCCAGCGGAGGCTCGGCGGCGGCGGTCTCGGCGGGGGAGTGCCTCTTCGCCCTGGGAAGCGATACAGGGGGGTCGGTCCGCCAGCCTGCCGCCCTGTGCGGGGTCACCGGCCTGAAGCCCACCTACGGCCTGGTGAGCCGATACGGCCTTATCGCCTTCGCCTCCTCCCTGGACCAGATCGGCCCCATGACACGGGATGTGGAGGACTGCGCCCTCGTGCTCAACGCCATCGCCGGCCACGACCCCCGGGACTCCACCTCCATCCCCGTTACGCCGCCCGACTACACCCGTGCCCTGGTGGAGGATGTGCGGGGCCTGCGCCTGGGTCTGCCCAAGGAGTATTTCGGGGAGGGCATCCAGCCCGAAGTGGAGACGGCGGTCAAGACGGCAGCACGCCTGCTGGAGACCCTGGGCGCACGGGTGGAGGAGTGCTCCCTCCCCCTCACCCGCTACGCCCTGGCCGTCTATTACATCATCGCCCCCTCCGAGTGCTCCGCCAACCTGACCCGCTACGACGGGGTGAAATACGGTTACTCCTACCAGGAGACGGACAACATGTGGGAGGCCATGGAGAAGACCCGTCAATACGGCTTCGGGGCGGAGGTGAAACGGCGCATCATGCTGGGCACCTACGCCCTCTCGGCCGGCTACTACGACGCCTATTACCTGAAGGCCCAAAAGGTGCGCACCCTTATCCGCCAGGAGTTTGAGGAGGCCTTCCGTCGCTTTGACGCCCTCCTGACCCCCACCTCCCCCACGGTAGCCTTCCGCCTGGGGGAGAAGACGGCCGACCCCGTGGCCATGTATAAGAGCGACATCTGCACCATCCCCGTGAACATCGCCGGCCTGCCGTGCATTTCTATCCCCTGCGGGTTCGCCGACGGCCTGCCCATCGGGATGCAGGTGATGGCTCGGCCCCTGGGGGAGGAGGTGGTCCTGCGGGTGGCCTACACCTACCAGCAGGCCACCTCGTGGCACAAACGCTTTCCGCCTCTGTAGGGTCGCCCCCTACCGCTGGGGCAGTTCGGTGGCCATATCCGGCTCCAGTTCCACCTGCACCGCCAGCATCCAGAGGGAGAGGAGGGTATAGTAGCCGATGGTGACGGTGAGGTCTATCACCCCCTGGGTCCCCAGGCGCTGGAGCGCCTCCTGCCAGAGGGCGTCGCTCACCTGCCGACGCCGTAGAAGGCTCTGGGCAAAGCGCACGGGTAGAGCCTCCACGGGGGTAAGCCCCCGGGGGGCTACGCCCTTCTTGATGGCCTGGATGGCCTCCTCCCGCACGCCGGCCAGACGGGCCAGGTGGACATGGTGAGTGAAGGGGTATTGGGCCCTCCAGTAGCGGGTGGTGGCGAGGATGGCCAGTTCCCGTGTGACGCCGTCCAGAGCGCCGGTAATAAAGCGGGCGTATTCGCCGATAGACGCCACACGGGTGGCCAACGGGGGGCTGTGGAGAAGCACCTGGAAAGGGCGAGCCACGTGCCCCCGCTTGGCAGAAATGGCGTCCCACGCCCCACGGTGCTCGGGAGGCAGGTCTTCTCGGCGGGTAATGTAGGGTAGGCGGGCCATAGAGCGCCTCCTGTTTAGCCGTTGGCCTCTATTCTGCACCAAACGGCCTCCGCCTGCTAGCCCCCCGGCCCTTGCACCGCTATCATAGAGGGCGATGGCCCACCCTATTGAGGTCTACACCGATGGGGCGTGCAAACTGCCCGAAAAGCGGGGAGGGTGGGCTGTTCTCATCCTCCACAACGGTCAAGAGCGCCTCCTGCACGGCCGGGAGGAGAACACCACCAGCAACCGCATGGAACTAACGGCTGCCATCAAGGCCCTGGAGGCGGTGCCGGAAGGGGCCTCGGTGGTCCTCCACAGCGACAGCGAATATCTCATCCTGGACATGCGGAGCCGTCAGCAGGGGGGCAAACCCCGACGGCGCAACGCCAATCTGGACCTGTGGCAACGGCTGGACGCCCTGGCCCAGAGGCGTAAGGTGCGGTGGGAGTGGGTGCAGGGACACACTGGCCACCCCTACAACGAAAAGGTGAACGCATGGGCGGAATACGAAGCGGGGGTGCGCCCCAACCCGCCGGAACCGGCCCCCCCCTCCCCAGCCCTGACCCACCTAGATGCCCAGGGGCGTGCCCATCAGGTGGATGTGAGCCAAAAGCCCCCCACCCTGCGGGAGGCGGTGGCGAGGGCAACGGTGCGTATGCGCCCGGAGACCCTGGCCCTCATCCAGGCGGGGGGGCTGGAGAAGGGGGATGCCCTGGCAGCGGCACGGCTGGCGGGCATCGCCGGGGCCAAGATGACCCCCCACCTTATCCCCCTCTGCCACCCCATCCCCCTCACGGGGGTGCAGGTAGACCTGGAGATAGACGAGGCCAACAGCGCCATCCACATCACCGCCACCGCACGGGCGGTGTGGCACACGGGGGTGGAGATGGAGGCTATGACGGCGGCGGCGTGCTCGGCCCTGGCGCTCTACGATATGGTGAAGGGAGTAGAGCGAGGAGTGCGCATCGCCGACCTGCGCCTGGTGCGCAAGACGGGGGGCCAAAGCGGGGAGGTGGTGCTCCCCTAGGAACCCGCCGGCCCGCCTGTCCTCTGCAGAAGCGCCTGAAACTGCTCCAGACGAGAGATGCCCCGCACCGCCTCTAGGAACTTGCCCACCGAGCCGGCCTGTGTCCACACCTGGCGCACCTGCTCCCCCAGGGGGTTGATGGAGGCGGGGCTCTCCGCATAACTCCCGTGGAAGGCGAAATAGGCCTGGTTCAGTTTGCGCAGATAGTAGCCCCAACGGGCCAGGGCAACCCGCTGCTGCTCCATATATCCCTCCGCCTCCTCCACCTTCCCTTGGGCCAGCAACTCCTCCACCCGCCGACGGGTCTCCCGCAAGGTCTGGGTAGCGAAGTCCGGCTCCCGTGCACCCCCGGTCCCTCCGCCACCCGCCACGATAGGGGGGAAGCCCAGACGGGCATACAAACGCCGACCCAGTTCCTTCCCCACCAGGTCGGCCACCGTCTCGTTCAGCGCCCGCATCTCCGGGTCGGTATAATAGGCACGCCCCAGGGGGTAGAAATACAGGTAATGGTGCACCCACTCGTGGGCCATGGCCTCCGCTACCTGAACGGGGCCATAGAAGGGGGAGAGGATAGCCGGGTAGGTCGCCAGGCCCCCCAGGTCCACCACCACAGCCGACAGGTTATACTGCCGATAGATGCGGTTCTCCAGCGCCACCACCTCGTTCAGGGATATATCCCCCCGCAGCAGCACCCCACCCTGCAGGACGATGCGGTCCCGAGGGGAGAGGGCCAGAAACTTGGGCAAGGTGTCAAAGCGGATGTCTACGGGCGGCCACAGCAGGGAGAAGGGGCCGATGCGCCTGGTCAACCCCTCCTCCTGGAGAAGGGCGCTCAACTCCGCCTCCAGGGCCTCCTCCACCCGAGGACGCAGAGCCCCCATCTTCTCCTGTAAGGACACCAGGCGCTCCCTGGCCTGCCGGGCCTGCTCCGGGGTAGAAGGCGCTACGCCCCGCTGGGCCATAGCGGTGAGCCACCAGGCCTCCCGTGCGGTGGCGAAGTAGTCTCGCACCAGAGCACGGCGCTCCTCGGCGCTCAACCGACGCCACGGCAGGGTCTCCAGAGGCCAATAAAGCCATTTGGCCGGGAAGTTCTTGACCTCCCAAGTCCACAAACTGAACTGGTAAGGGAGGGTCAGAAGGCCCACAGGCCCTATGAAAAGGCTATCTGCCCGCAGGAAAAGGGCCAGGAGCACCAGCACAAAGGCAAGGACAAGCCTTATACGGAACCTACGCACCTGGCCCTTTCACAACGCTCGCATCCCACAGCCATGATACACTGAGGCCGTCTCCTTCACCTCCGATTGACCGCAGAGGGGGCGGAAGCGATGGGGAAGCCCCGAGGAGGGAGATATCTTCTCCTGGCCCTGGTCCTCCTGGCCCTGCTGGGGGTAGCGGTTTCCGGGTGCAGAAGCCTTGTAGGCGCCCGTGCCTCACCCCCAGAGGTGTCCCCCTCTCTCCTCCAGCCCCGCCCCGCTTACGACACCTCCCAACCCTTTCGGGCGCTGGTGAAGCCCCACTTCTACGCCCGCACCGAGGACGGCCAATGGCGTTCCGTGCAGGGGGAGCCAGAGGCGGTCGTGGTGCACCAGGGCCAGGCGATGGTGCGCCTGCGCAACGGCACCACCTCCCTCTATCTGAGCCTGCTGGCCCTGGACAGCGAGGAATGGGGAGAACACCCCGTTCACAAGATCTACCGACTGCAGGCCATGGGTATCCCCCTTGACCCTGCCCTGGCCCAACGGCTCCGCTCCCCCTCCTTCCCCCACGACCTCTTCCTCACCATCCGCTTCGCCTACCTCCCCGGGAAAGAGACCCTGGGGGTTATCAGCGAAGTCTTCCCGGACGGCACCTTTCTGGTCATCCCTTACCATGTTCCCCCGGAGTGGCGCAGGTTTGGCTCCGGCGTGGCCGCCCCCACCCACTTCCATGTGGATCCCCGTGCCCTGAGCACCCGCACCTCCCGCCTGGCCCGGGAGTTTGAGAAGGAGATTTTAGCCCTACCCTTTGACGAGCAGCGCTATCCCCCCGCACCTCTGGCACGGAAGGAGTGCCAGGTCTACCGGGAGGCCCTCCAGGACAAGGATTACCAACGCCTGCTGTGGGCCGTGGGCTACCGCTTCACCCCTGCCCAGGTGCTGACGGGGAAAGAGGGCGCCTCCTTCGCCGAGCGGGTGGGCGCCCTCTTGTGGGAGGGGGCGGGCAAGGGGAAGCAGTATTTCGGCATGGAGGGGGAGTG
>BEHZ01000017.1 GCA_002923335.1 bacterium HR23
CCTAATGTAAAAGTGGAACGGGCGGGCGTAACTCAGCGGTAGAGTGTCTGCTTCCCAGGCAGAAAGTCGGGGGTTCAAATCCCCTCGCCCGCTCCACCCAGTTGGGATAACGGGTCTTTGACCGTCTGCCTTGTTACCCCGGTTTGTGGGGCTGCAAGGGGCGGTTGACCATCTGCCTCGGGGACGGCGGCCGAGGTAGGTGCCCAAAAGGCGTGGTAACACCCATCTAAAGGCCCTTTCGTTAGAGCAGGTTATTGAGGCCTTCCTTTTCTCCCTCAGAGCCGAAAACTATGCCCCTAAAACCCTCAAGTACTACCGCTCTAACCTCGCCCGTTTCCTTCGCTTTGCGAAGATAAAGGGCCTGGCCGGCGATGTCCACCTTCTGGATAGGTGGGCAATCCGGGATTTCCTCTCCGGTCTGAAGGATGGCCTCTGGTCTGGCCCTTATAACAGAAGGCCCCCTTCGGCTATCACTGTCCATCACTATTTCCGGACGCTGAGGGCCTTCTTTAACTGGTGCGTTCGAGAAGGGGTGCTGGAGGAGTCGCCCCTGGAAGGGATTGTGGTCAAGTCTCCTCCGCCGAAGGTGGTGGAGCCCTATAGCAATGAGGACATCCGCCGTCTGCTGGCGGTCTGCGAGATGGACATCCGGCAGGGAGCCCATCTTTTGGGGGCCAGAAACAGGGCCATGGTGCTGGTGCTCCTGGATACAGGTCTGCGTCTCAAGGAAATCGCCTCCTTGCGCCTGGAAGATGTGGACCTAGAGAGGGGGTTGGTGAAGGTTCAGGGGAAGGGCGGGAAGGAGAGGATAGTCCGCTTGGGGGCGACGGCCCGAAGCGCTTTACTAGCCTATCTCCTGCACCGGGGGAAGAGGGAGCATCCTTACATCTGGGTCTCGGAGGAAGGTCGCCCCTTGGCCCCAGAGGGGGTTGCCCAGGCAGTCCGACGCCTGAAAGAGCGGGCGGGGGTCAAAGGGCCTGGCAGGGTGCACAGGTTCCGCCATACCTTTGCCCTGGAGTTCCTCCGCCGGGCCCGGGACCCTTTCCTCCTCCAAATCCTCCTGGGCCACAGCACCCTGGAAATGACCCGCCGCTACACAGCGGCCCTCGGCCTGGAGGATGCCTTGAAGGCTCACGAAATGGCCTCCCCGGCGGACCGGTTGCTGGGCAGGGGGCAAAAGGGCTAAAGGCTGGTGCAGGGCCTGCTCGAGCCCATCCGGCTGCTCTGTTGACATCGTCCTCAGGCTCCTGAGAGAGCAAGAAGGGAAGGGAGGGGCTGAGGAGAGCACGGACGCCCGCACAAACCGATGGTCCTTCTCACTGTCCAACTCCGCATCCGCCACCACCAGCCCAATGGGCCTGACCCGGGCCGCCTCCGCCCCCAGGGGCCTCAAGGGGGCGCTGTCGTTGCTGGGCCCCCAGGGGGCCTGCTGGGCCAGCACCACCCGCTGGGACGGGTCCACGGCGACCACCCCTTTGACCCAGGGCGCCACACCCCTCTTCGGTCTTTGAGCCTCTTCACCAAGAAGGTGCGCACCGCCCCTGGGGTGAGCCCGGTGGCATCCACCGCCACCCTCGCCGATCCGGAAGGGGGAGGGCCCAGGCAACGCACCGCCTCCTCCAGGGCCCAAGCCAGCACCCCCTCCGGCAGGCGGTGCAGGAAGCGATGCAAGGTGGTGAAGTCAGGGGGCTCGCGTGAGACCCAGGGTCTGCCGGAGCTCCTGATGCTCCCGAAGCCTCACCTCTGCCTCCCGGAAGGTCCAGTCCTCCTAGCGCACCAGGCAGAGTATGGCCAGGGGCTGGGGTTGGGTGAACTGCCGTTGGGAGAACTTGCTCCGAGAGGGAGGGAGGACTGCTTCAGCCACCTCCAGGGCTGTCTGAGCGAAGCGCACCAGGCCGACCTCCGTCATCCCCATACTCCCTCCTACGGTCTGGCCCCAGTTTGAGACAATGGCTAAATGATGTCAACAGAGCCGGATGAGTTCTATCCCCGTAGAGCGTTCTTTTGCCCGTAACACCACCTTCAGCACCCGCTCAAGGTCTTCCCTCGTCAACGGGCATCTGGATGATGGCACTCCTTATCGTCCACCGCCCAAATGCCAGTATTTGTGAGCCTCAGACCTTGACACCCCCGGCCACAGGGCATAGACTAGGCCTGGTCAACCAGGAGGCGAGATGAAGCAAGTCAGCATCTACGAAGCCAAGACCCACCTCTCCCGGCTCATTGAGGCGGTGTGTGGGGGGGAGGAGGTGGTGCTGATGCGAGCGGGCCGGCCTGTGGCCCGGTTGGTGCCCGTATCCGGGAAGCCCCGGGTCCTCGGAGTTCTGCGAGGCCGGCTGGAGGTCCCGGAGGACTTTGACGCTCCCCTGGACGAGGAGACCCTGGGGCAGTTTGAGGAGACGAGATGAGGCTCCTCCTGGACACCCATATCCTTCTCTGGGCCCTGGCCTCCCCGGAACGGCTTCCCGGGGAAGTCCGCCGTCTGCTAGAGGACCCGAAGAACGAGGTGCTGTTCAGCGCAGCGAGCGTCTGGGAGGTGGCCATCAAGGCGCAGGTGGGGCGTTTCTCCCTCCCCATCCCGCTGGAGGAGGTGGTGGAAGCAGCCCTTCGGAGCGGGTTTGCGGAGCTCCCGGTGCGCTCGGTGCACGCGGCGGGGGTGGCGCGCCTCCCTTTCCTTCACCGGGACCCCTTCGACCGGCTCCTGGTAGCGCAGGCCCTGTATGAGCCGGCCCGCCTGCTGACGGCGGACCGGGCCCTTGCCGGCTATTCGGATCTGGTGTGGCTTATCTCGGCTGCCGGAGGCGATGGACAGGAATGAGCCTCTCACCAGAAGGCCCGACTTCGGGACAATGGGCTACTGATGGCGGACAGCGGAGGGGCTTCTGCGGGCCGTGGGGGAGGCCGGGGTGGGCCTGATGGGGATATCCGACGCCACCCGATGAGCCGGTTCCGCCGCGAGTTCAGCCGGGGTCCCCTGTCCAGGCTTCTGGAACAGAGGAGGACCCGGTATCTCCATACTTCCTGGACTGGGGCCCCAGATCGCACCAGAAGGCAAAGCCGGCTATGGCTGCGCATCCTCTTTTCCTTCCCCCTCGTCCACCGCAGGAGGGTGCCCTTCCTCCGATACGGAAGGCCCGTGCTGTCCAGGAGGAAGAAGGGGCCCTCTTCCCCCTCCCCCAGGGTGGACTCCAGCCTCTGCCCCAGGGCCTTCAGGAGGCAGGAGAGGAGGTGCTGGGAGAGGTGTCTCCGGGCGGAGGGCCTTGGCCCAGGCCACCGTGCGCCGGTAGGGGAGGTGATAGAAGGCCCGAAAGAGCAGGAGGGCCAGGTGCCGAGGAGGGGGTAGGTGAAGGGCCTCCCCCTTCTCCTTGGGGCGGGGGGAAGGCTCCTCTGGACCTCCTGGGCCAGGGAAAGGCAGGTCCCGAGCACTTCCGCGGGCGTGGGCTCTCTCCTGCGCATGACACCCTCACCCCCTCTCGCGCCACCAGCCTACCACGCTCCCTTTGTAAGACAAGCCCCCAGTAGCGTCGCAGCATCCGCCAACGGTTCCCGTCGGGCCGCAGGACGAGAGCGGCCCCGGGCGCGCTATACTAATACCCAAAAGCCATTCTCGGCGGGGGGTGCCTGATGCCGCGGTACTGGGTGATCGCCCCATACGGCTACGAGGACAGGGAGACGTTCAAACGTGCCTGGAGCTATGACCTGGCCAACGGGGTTATAGCCATCGGCTGGTCTGAGATCGGCGATCCATCGCGCCTGAGCGAAGAGGAGCTCCTGCAGGCACTGAAGCAGACGCACCCCAAGTCTGCCCGCCGGGCGTCCGGGATCCTCTGGCGCTTTTACCACGAGGTCCAGCCTGGGGACATAGTGGTGGCCCGCAGGGGCCGCAAGACCATCGCCGCCATCGGCACCGTGGCAGGCAAGGCGTTCTACAGCGAAGAGAAGGGGAAGGAGAGGGTGGGGCCGGACGCGCGATACTTCTGCCCCAACTTCCTGCCCGTGCGTTGGCAGGAGCAGCCCCGGGACAAGGAGCTGCAGGGCATCCCCTTCGCCATCACCACCCTGTACGAGATAAGCGAACAGGCATTCGAGAAGCTGATGGCGGGAGAGGTGCAGGAGCCGTCGCCCGCCGAGACCAGGTTCGAGCTTGAGAAGTATCTCGAAGAGTTCATCGTCTCCAACTTTGATGCCATATTCAAGAGGAGGCTGGAGCTCTTCCAGGACGATGACGGCGTTAAGGGTCGGCAATACGAGACCGGAGTTGGCCGCATAGACATCTTAGCCAAGGAACGCAGCACCGGCGCCCTAGTGGTCGTGGAGCTAAAGAAAGGACAGGGGGCAGACGAGGTGATGGGGCAGGTGCTGCGCTACATGGGCTGGGTCCAGGAGCACCTATGCCAGGAGGGCCAGCCGGTGAAGGGCATGATCGTTTGCAGGCAGGTGGAACCGACGCTACAGTACGCCCTGAACATGGTCCGCAACGTGGAGGCATGGACGTATAGGGTCCATTTTGAGTTGACGCCGTGGCAGCCTGGGGCACCGGCCTGAGGGGTTAGCCACCTCCCAAAACGCTGCCGGAAAAACTGCGCTGGCACATTTTGACTCAGAACCCCTCTCAGAACTCTCCGGGCGATGAGGAAGCAGGCCAGGTGGACGAAGGAGGCAACAGTGGCCAGGAGCCGCTCGTAGCACAGGGCCAGCCTGCGGAAACCGCGTTTTAGCCAGGCGGGGGAGCGGTCCACCGCCGCCCGGACCACACGGTAAGCGGGCCAGGAGAGCCGGTAGCGCCTGCCCCGCCTGGCTCCCTCCTTCGCCTGGGGTTCTCGGGTATACTGGCCCGGATGCCCCGCCAGCGCGGATGGCCCCGGATAGCCCTGGTGTCGTCGGCGCTATCGGCGCGCGGCTCCCCCGGCCTCGTCCTGGGCGTGCCTCTCCTGCCCCCCAGCCGCAAGCGCCCCATGAGATCGGGGAAGGCGGTGGCGTCGTGGGCGCCCTCAGGCCCCAGGGCCAGGGGCGGGCCTCGCGGCGCCACCGGGGCATGCAGCTCGCTCCCTGGCGCCGCTGTCTGCCGTCCATCCTCCTCCCCCTTTCGTGGCCTCCATGGTGGTCGCGTCCATCCACTGCCGGAAGGCTGGCGACTACTACGCCGCCTTCTTTGCCCAGCAGGCGGCCGAGAAAGCCCCCAAGGCGCTCCTGTCCCTGCAAGGCTACCGGGCCATCCTCGCCCATTCGGTGGTGGACGTCCTGAGGGGAGACAGCAGCCTTTGCATCCCACCTGGGGCACAGGGAGCCCCGGGGCGGGAGCCGGACCGGCCCTACATGGGCCGCCGCTACCCCAACTTCTCCCCTGCCGGCGGCCCTCACTGCTACTATAGCAACAGGGAGGCGGAGCGGTGCGTGTCCTACGCCGCGTCGATCTCGGAGGCCGTCAAGAGCTCCTTCGCCGGCTAGATAGGCACGTCGGGCGGCTGGTGGAGGAGCGCGAGCCCCAGGCAGTGGTCCTGTTCGGCGCCTTCCCCAGGGGTGACGTGCGCGAGACCTCGGACCTGGACCTGCTGGTAGTGGCGGACTTCCCGGAAGCGTTCCTGGAGCGCATCGGCCGCCTGCTGGAGCCGGTGGGGTATACGAGCGAGGTGCTGGCCATGTGGCGGCAGGGGAACCGTTTCCTCCAGGAGGTGGTGAGGACGGGGCGGTTGTTGTGCGGTTCCTGGCCTGGGGCAATAGGCACCGCCGAGGAGGGGCCAGGGCGATGATGAGGGTGGCGGCTCACCACCTGGCGGGCATCGAGCTCAACGAGGGCTTCCGGCGGGCCCTGGCGGCCATCCAGACCGGGCGGCACGTGTTCGTGACCGGCCGGGCCGGCACGGGCAAGTCCACCCTCCTGCGCTACTTCCGCGCCACCACCCGCCGGAGGGTGGCGGTGGTGGCCCCCACCGGCGTGGCCGCCCTCAACGCTGGCGGCCAGACCATCCACTCCTTCTTCGGCTGGCGGCCCGACATCACCCCAGCCAGGGTGCAGAGGGTCGGCAAGGAGAAGGGAAGGCTCTACCGGGCGCTGGAGACCATCGTCGTGGACGAGGTCTCCATGGTGCGGGCCGACCTCCTGGACTGCGTGGACAGGTTCCTGCGCCTCAACGGCCCCAGGCCGGGGGAGCCCTTCGGCGGGGTGCAGATGGTCTTCATAGGCGACCTCTACCAGCTGCCGCCGGTGGCGACGGCCCTGGAGGAGAGGGCCCTCTCTGCCCTCTACCCCACCCCCTACTTCTTCAGCGCCCGCTGCCTGGGGGGCTGGACTACGAGCTGGTGGAGCTGGAGAAGGTCTACCGGCAGCAGGGGGACCCCCAGTTCCTGGAGGTGCTGAACGCCGTGCGCAACGGCACCATCAGCGAGGGGCAACTGGCCCTCCTGAACAGCCGCTGCCTGCCGGACTTCGAGCCGCCGCCCCAAGGGATGTGGGTCCACCTCTGCGCCACCAACACCCAGGCCGAGGCCATCAACCGGGAGCGTCTAGGCCGCCTACGGGGCAAGCCCCACACCTTCGTGGGGCGCATCGAGGGGCGGTTCGAGCGGGAATACCTGCCCGTGCCCGTGGAGCTGTCCCTGAAGGCTGGGGCGCAGGTGATGCTGGTGAGCAACGACCCCCTGGGCCGCTGGGTGAACGGCACCCTGGGCAGGGTGCGGCGGGTGTGGCCCGACCCGGAGGGGCCGGCGGCGCTGGTGGAGCTCCATGAGGGCGGGGAGGTGGAGGTGGCGCTCCACACCTGGGAGCTCTACGAGCTTTACCTGGAGGGGGAGGAACTCAGGAGCAGGGTGGTGGGCAGGTTCACCCAGATGCCCCTCATCCTGGCCTGGGCCGTCACCATCCATAAGGCCCAGGGCAAGACCCTGCCCAGGGTGGTGGTGGACCTGGGGCGTGGGGCCTTCGCCCCCGGGCAGGTCTACGTGGCCCTCAGCCGGGCCACCTGCCTGGAGGGGCTGGTGCTCAAGCGGCCCATAGACCGTCGCCATATCTGGTGCGACCGGCGGGTGGTGCGCTTCCTGACCCAGTTCCGCTATCGGCGCTCGGAGGAGGCGCTGCCCCTGGCCCGCAAGCGGGAGTTAGTGGAGGCGGCCATCAGGGAGGGGAGGCCCCTGCGCATCGTCTACCTGAGGCCCGACGACCAGCGCTCCCGCCGGGTGGTGTGGCCCCTGGAGGTGGGGGAGATGGAGCACGGGGGCCGCACCTTCATGGGCATGCGGGCCTACTGCTCCCTGCGGGGCGAGGAGCGCACCTTCCGCCTCGACCGCATCCTGGAGATGGGGACGGCCGAGCCGTGCTGAGGGGTATCGTCTGGCGGGCCGTGCCTCGGGCCTCAGTAGACGGTAGCGGCGCCTGGGGCGACGACGATCATGCCCCTCATCCCCTGGGCCTGGCGGAAGCGGCAGACGAACTCCGCCTCCCTCGTGGGGGTGAAGGTCGCCGTCCTCTCCTCCCCTGGCGCCAGCTCCACGTCTACCCCCAGGGGCCCGATGGTGAAGGTGTGGGCCGCTCTCCCCTCCTTTCGTTCCCGATGCGCAGGGCGAGGGGCCGGCCTGCCTGGGCCCCGGTCTCGGACGGCTCGAAAGAGAAGTCGTCGGCCTCCAGGGAGAGGCCCCTTCGGCGCTGCCCCCGCAGCCCCAATGGATGCATGAGCCGGCCTTCGCCCTCGCCCATGGCCCGGTCCAGCCCCGGCTCGGGGCTTGTCCCGCCCCCGTTGCCTGAGCGGCTCCCGCGCCCGCCTGGCCATCTCCAGGTAGTGGGCCTGTAGCACCTCTGGGACAGCCCCCACCCTTCCCTCCTCAAAAAAATCGCCCACCGCTCATGGGACAGCCACGGGGCATCTGCACAGGTTGTCCTGCGTGGAGGACCGCCAGCGCGTCAACGGGGAGTGAGGGCGACAACGCCCCGTGGAGAGGATGTATTATGAGTCTGCCCGGGAGGACAGCGGGCAGGTGGCCCTGTTCCACCACCGGGCCCCAGGGGCCTGGTGCCGGCCGTGGGGGTAGGAGAGGTTGGCGGATACCTACATCGGGACGTGCTCGTGGACCGACAGGGGCCTGATCCAGGCGGGGACCTTCTACCCCGCCTGGGCCAGGACGACCGAGGCGCGCCTGCGGTTCTACGCCTCTGTCTTCCCCACGGTGGAGGTGGACTCCACCTACTATGCTCTGCCCTCCCCCGCCACCTCCCGCCTCTGGGTGGAGCGCACCCCTGAGGGGTTCATCTTCCACATCAAGGCCTTTCGCCTCTTCACCTATCACTGGACGGAGCCCGCTGCCCTGCCCAGAGACCTCCAGGGGCTGGCGCCCAGGGACAAGGGGAGGTTCTACCTCCGGGATGCCCCTTGGGAGCTTCGGGAGGAGCTGCTCCGCCGCTTCGTGGAGGCCCTCCTCCCCCTGGAATCGGCGGGGAAGTTGGGGCTGGTGCTGTTCCAGTTCCCTCCCTGGGTGGCGCCCCGCAGGGACGTCTTGGACCACATCCTGGCCATGCAGGAGGCCCTGGGGCAGTATCGGCTGGCGGTGGAGTTCCGCAACAGGGCGTGGCTGGAGGGAGACCGCCGGGAGAGGACCCTTTCCTGGCTGGCGGGGCACCGGCTGGCCTACGTCTGCGTCGACGAGCCCCAGGGCCTCTCCTCCAGCGTGCCTCCTGTGGCCCGGGCTACAACAGACATAGCCTACGTGCGCTTCCACGGCCGCAACAAGGCGACCTGGGAGGCCCGGGCTGCCACCTCGGCGGAGCGGTTCGACTGGTATTACTCGGCCCAGGAGTTACAGGAGTGGGTCCCCCGTATCCGTGCCCTCCAGGAGGAGGCCAGGCAGGTGCACCTCCTGTTCAACACCAACAACAGGGACCAGGGCCCCCACAACGCCATCCGCTTGGGTAGGCTCTTGGGGGAGGGCCTGGGCAGGGAGGATGCGGTGCGGTCGGTGGAGCGAAGCCTGGGGCTTGCGGCCGACCCGGTTGAGGGGCCGCGGTGAAGGGCCAGGCCGGACTCTACTGCCACAGCCACTTCTCCTGCGAAGGGGGTGCCTCTTCGTTGGGCCGGCTGGTGGCGGGGGCCGTGGCGCTGGGCTACCCGGCCCTGGCCCTCACCAACCACAACAACCTCTGCGGGGCTATGAAGTTCGCCCGCCTCACCAGGTCCCCAGGTCATCGCTGACCAGCACCTCCATCGCCAGGCCCCGGCACCACCACGGGAAGCCCACTGCTCATTGCCACGCACACCAGCACCCCCGGGGGTTTCCCGGACCCTGACCCCGAAGCCGTCCACCCCTAGCACCGGCGCCGTAAAGGGAAGGAGGCCTTTCACCTCCCCCACCGGGGCCCAGACAGGGCAGAGAGGCCGGAGGCCCTTCGCCTCTGGGTCCCGAAGAACACCCCTCGGGATAGAAGCGGAAGGCCCTTTGGCATTGGGGGCGGCGATAATGGCACACCTAGACCTGAAGGAGCCGCGGGGCCTTGAGGGATTTGGAGATCTTGCCCCACCTCTGGAGAGCGGAGTTTGGCAGGAAGGGCAGGCGCCTTCCCTCGGCGGAGGGCTCCACCTGGGGGATGCGGATCCTCGGCCCGGGGCGGGCACCTTTTTTGGGTGGCCTGTTGGCACACCTGTATGGAGGGCCTGCCCCCTCTTTATCTGCGCCCATCCACCGCTGCTACGATAGTCACGGGAGACCCCCTTTCGTGGAAGGGCGTTCTGCGAAAAGGACAGGCGTGCGGCACGGGCGTGGCCAAGGGGATACGTTACGGCCGAAAGGACAAGGCCCGCCTGTGTCCAGTAACGGCGGGCCTGAGGGCGACCCTGGCCAGGCCAGGGCCGCTGGCCTCAGGATAGCACAGAACGGACTTGGCAAGGCCCAGGGGGGCAATCCCTGGGCCTCGCCGCTTCGCCGGGCGGGCCGGGGAGGAGACAGTGGTGGACGAGGTGTGGCTCTCTAAATGGTTCAGGGTCATACCCTGGCCCGACCGCATCGTTCGCGTTGCGCCAGAGGCGGGAGACGCGGACGCCGTCATCGGCGCCGTGGCCCTGGCCTGTCTTGCCGCGGAGAGCGAGGCCTTCCGGCGGAGGCTGGCCGAAGCGGTGCGGGTTTGCCTCACCTATCATCGTGGCTACCTGGACGCCCTGGTCCAGGCGGCCTCGTGTCAGGACTGGGAGACCTTCACCGCGCTCTGCCACCAGGCCTTGCCGGAGGTGGAGGAGATGGGCCGCCGGGCCCTGAAGGATGTGTTTGGGCAGCCGTATATCGTGATGGAGGATCCCACGAAGGCGTTACGTGCCTTCAGTGTCCTCGTGGTTCAAGTGGCCGTCCTGCTCCGCCCCGCCGCCTTGACGGCCGTCAATGCCGTTATCACGTCCTTACCTGTCCTGCGCCACCTCTTCACGGGCGACAAGCCCACCACCCGCAGGGCCAGGGCTATGGTCGCGCAGGTCCGCGCGGTGTTGCGAGCGTCCGGAGGGACGCGGGGGCGTGCCCTGTCCAGCAAAGACACCCTGGAGAACGCCGCCCGGGCCTGGGCCCTCCTGGTCCTCCACGGTCGCAAGAGAGCCGAGGAGACCCTCTACCGCCACCTCGCTTACAGTGCGCCCAGACCCCTGCTGGAGCGGGCCCCTATCTTTGACCGCGCGCTGGGAATCCGTCGCCGGCCAGGCCCTCGCCCCCGCCAAAACAGGTAGCCTGTGCCCGTGTCCCTTTTTTGGGTAGACTGCACCAACGGACTGGCTCCACAATGGTGGTGGAGGTGCCGGCAATACAGATGATGGGGTTCCAGAAGAGGAGAGGAGGAAAAGGTGAAAATGGGCGAGATGACGGTGCGGGAGGCCGGACGCCGGGGAGGTCTAGCCCTGGTCCAGAAGTATGGTCGCACCTATCTGTCCCTCATCGGACGGAAGGGCGGGAAGGCGACAGCCCGCAAATATAAGGACCTCCTTCGGGAATGGGGGAAGAGGGGAGGCCGTCCCCGCAAGGGACGCCTTGAGGAAACCATGGGGGAGGGTCAGGCTTGAGTAGGAAAGGAGGGAATGGCCGCCGTCACCACCTGGCCCTCCCCCTCCAGCTGTCACGAGGGCCGAAGGCGGTCCACCAACCGGGCTTTTAGCCCCAGGATGGTAAGGCCCACCACCTCCCTCCGGCCTTCATCATTCCGAATGACCACACCCTCTCCGATGTCTACCCCCAGGGCCTCCCGGGGTTCGCCCACCGAGATTTAGAGCGCATAAGCCTCGGCATCGTATTCCCAGGTCAGGTTCGGTTTCCCTTCCAGGGCCTTCACCGCTTCCATATCACTCCCCTCCGGGGCGATGGGGATGTCGTCCAGGAGGCGGTCAGGAAGAAGCCGTCATCTAGCCCCACCTCTTTATACACTACCACAAGGTGCTTGCGGGTGAGCGGAGTGTCGGGTTAGAAGCGGATGGCCAGGAGTTCGCCGAAGCCCCCCTGTTGGAGAAGGTCAGGGGTAGTCAGGGTCTCCAGCATACGCTCCCTCCAGTCCTTCATCTCCGGGTGCCGGCGGGTGATGTCGTCCCATCCCTCCGGTGTGAGGCGGATGGGGACACCAGCAAGGGAGCGGGCGACGGGGATCCCTTCCTGGGACAGGTCCCCCCCTTGCACCGGGCGGTTGGTGGCTGTATGATAGGGCCTGGAACTGGGGGCCCACAAGACTGGACAGGAAAGGAGGGAAGGCCTCCGTCCCTTTTCGGTGGGCCTCTTCCCAGGCAGAAAGTCGGGGGTTCAAATCCCCTCGCCCGCTCTGCTGTTTCCCCCTTGCCTTCTCGCCTCGTTCCCCACGGCACAGTCTGGATACCTGCCCACCTGCCTATCCCTAAACTACACGCCCCGCACAGCGCGCGGCCGTCGCCCCGGCGGGCCTGGCGTGCCCCCGTTTGCCCCGTTTCCAGCGCCCGCTAACAAACCGGTAACATACCCCTAACAGCCCGAAAACCACACACCCTTACCCCGCCGGTAGCCTGTGGTTGAAGGCTTTTTCACGGAGGTGCCCATGAGCAGAAACGGGGTAATAGCCATCACCACCGCTATGACCGTCTTCGTCATAGCCCTCTCGGGGGTCCTTGCCTGGAAGGTGCAGGCGCTGAACCATCCTTCCAAGGCTGGGACCACCTCTCTCTCCCAGGGAGTGGTGGCCGAAGCCAGCCCTCCCCCCCAAGCCGACCAAACCCTTGTCCAGCAACTCCTGAAGCGGGAACAGGAATACCGTCAGCGTATTGAGCAGGCCAATGAGCAACTCCGCAGGGCCTACGACCAGATAGCGCAACTGCAAAGCGCCTTGAGCCACCTCCAGGCTCAGAGCACCGCCTCTGCCCCACCCCAGACCAACGCTCCACAGGCTACATCCCAAACCCCTCAAAACGACGCTCTCATCACCCCGCAGGACGCGGTCGCCATCGCCCTCGCCTATCTGGGGGGAGGAAGGGTGCAGGAGGTGGAACTGGAGGATGAGCACGGCGTCGTGGCCTATAAGGTGAAAGTGGACGGCCACACTGTGGGCGTGGACGCCTTCACCGGCGAGGTTCTGTTCCACAAGGCGCCCCGTAGGGCACCGCTGGGGAACTTCCCCTTCAGCATCGGCAAGCCCTTCCCCGATGATGACCACCGGGAAAGAGACGGGCGCCGAAGTGGGGGAATAGACACCCAGGATGCCTCCACGGTAGTGGGGAAGGGGAGCACGATACCGACATTTGGCGCTGAGCCATCCCCCAAAGGTTTTGGGAAGAGCAGTTACAACAAAGACGAACACGAGGAGAAGCGGCATGGAGAAGAGGAGGACTAGGCCGGTGGGTCCCGAGGTGAAAGTGGGGCTGGTTGCTCTGTCCTTGATGACCACAGTGGGGGGGTGGGTCGCCCTTTCGGCCGGAGATAACACTCCTAATAACGCCCTCCGGGAGACGAAGCCCCCCGCAGAGGCGGGGGCGCCTGCTGTGCAGGCCTTCCAACTTGCCCCCCTGCCCACGGTGGTGCCTCCGCCGGAAACCGTGCCGACCCAGGTCCTGCCCACGCCCGTCTTCCCCCCTTCCCAGGTGGTGCCGACCCCTGTTCCTCAGCAAAGCCGTATCCCTGTGCGGATACGCACCCGCTCCTCCCGATAGGGGGCAGGCTATGCGCACCGATCAAAGGTATCAGGAAGGGCAATTCACGGTGAGCCGGTTTAGGGCGATGGGGTGTGCATGCCAGATCGTAGGGGTAACAGGGGACGACCCGGAGGCCTCCGTCCGCCTCGCCTCCGCCGAAGCCCTGGTGCGGGTAGTGGAGAAGACCCTCAGCCGTTTTGACCCCGAGAGCGAACTCTCTCGCCTCAACAACCGTGCGGGGCAGTGGGTGCAGGTCAGTCCCCTCCTCTGGAGCGCCCTAGACCACGCCCTGTCGTCCGCTCGGGCCACCCACGGTATCTACGACCCCACGGTGCTAGGGGCTCTGAAGGCGTGGGGCTACAACCGCTCCTTTGAGGAGGTGCAGGCCACCCCCATATGGGTGGAAGAGGTTTCCTCCCCTCCTGGGCGCTGGCAAGATGTCCGCACCGACCCTGCTACCCGCTCTGTATTCCTTCCTCCGGGCGTGGGAATTGACCTGGGGGGCATAGCCAAGGGCTGGACGGCCGACATCCTTTGCCACGCCCTGGCCGATATGGGGCCCGTGCTGGCAGACCTGGGCGGGGATATCTGCGCCCTGGGCGTGCCTCCTGGCCACAAGGCCTGGCCCGTAGCGGTGGCCAACCCCTTCCAGCCCGAGGCAGATGTGGCCCTGCTGGCCGTGGCCAACGCCGGCGTCGCTACCTCTGGGGTAGACTTCCGCCGATGGGCCACTCCTAAGGGACTAGCCCACCACATCATTGACCCCCGCACCGGCAAACCGGCGGAGACGGACGTCTTCACCGCCACCGTCGTCGCCCCCTCCGGTCTCCAAGCCGACCTCTTCGCCCTGGTCTGCGTTCTGCTGGGAACAGAGCAAGCCCTGGCTATGCTCTCTCGGATGGAAGGGATGGAAGGACTGCTCATCACAAAGGACGGCCGTATTCTTTGGAGCCGGGGCTTGGAACGCTACCTGATAGAAGTCTATGGAACAAAAGGAGGAGGCGCATGACACGGGAAACCACCCCGGAGGAACTGACGCCCAGGACACCCCTGTGGCAGGCGGTGGCGCTGCTGGGGGGAGCAGTGGCAGGCGCACTGGCCACCGCCGTGGTAGTGCCCTTGTGGGTCCCCAGCCTGGCCGGCTCTTTAGCAGGACCCCAGGGGCATGGCTACTGGTATCTCTCCCGTGTCTCCGGACTGGTGGCCTACGGCCTCTTGTGGCTTTCCACCGTCCTGGGCCTTCTTCTTACCGGGCGTATCGCCCGCACCTGGCCTGGCGTCCCCACGGCCGTTGACCTGCACCAGTTCCTAAGCCTCGTCGCCCTGGCCTTCTCCCTTCTGCACGCCCTCGTCCTGCTGGGCGATAGGTATGCCGGATATACCCCCTTCACTCTGCTGGTCCCCTTTGCCTCGTCCCCCTATCGTCCCTTGTGGGTGGCCTGGGGGCAGATAGGCCTCTACCTGACCGCAGTAGTTACCTTCAGTTTCTACTTCCGCAAGCGCATTGGCCCCCGCACCTGGCGACGGCTGCATTATCTTACCTTTCTGGTATACTCTATGGTGCTGGTGCACGCCGTCGTCGCCGGCACCGACACGCCTAACCCTGTTGTCGTGCTCTACTACCTGGTAACGGGGGGCGCGGTCTACGCCCTTACCCTCTTCCGCTTGCTTATCAGAAGCGTGGACGTGGGGCGTCAACCAACCCACGCCCCAAACCCCAGCCATGGCGCAGGGCAAACCCACCATCTTGCTGGTTGAAGACGACCCCCAGATAGCCGAGCCCCTGATTTTCGGGCTGGAGCAGGAGGGGTTCTGTGTGCTCCACGCTCCGGATGGGGTAACGGGGCTGGATGTGGCGAGAAGCCGTCGGCCGGACGTGGTGGTGCTGGACGTGGTGCTCCCCCGCCTGGATGGCTTCTCGGTGTGCCGGACCCTGCGCCAGGAATCGGATGTGCCCATCCTTATGCTCACCGCCCGGGGTCAAGAGTTGGAGCGGGTGATGGGCCTGGAACTGGGGGCCGACGATTACCTGGTGAAGCCTTTCAGTTTCCGAGAACTGGTGGCCCGGATACGGGCCCTCCTGCGCCGACGACAGATGGCTCGGGGCGCCGCTCCGGCCGAACGCCTGGCGGTGGGCGATATCGTCCTGGACCGGGGAGCACGCCAGGTATGGAAGGGGGGCCAACCGGTGAACCTCCGCCAACGGGAGTTTGACCTCCTCGCCCTGCTGATGAGCCACCCTGGCCGGGCTTTCTCTCGTCAGGAACTCCTGGACCGGGTATGGGGAGAGGCGTGGACGGGCGACCCCCGCACAGTTGACGTGCACATCTTCTGGCTCCGGGAGAAACTGGGCGACGACCCCCACACTCCCCATCTTATTGAGACCGTGAGGGGCTATGGTTATCGGCTGGTTGCGCCGGACACTGCCCAGTAGCCTCGCCGGCCAACTGGCACTGGGCACCGCCCTCCTGCTCCTTGTGGGCGTGGGCTCTCTCGTGGCGTGGACAGGCCTGCGCCTGCAGAGGGCTATCGTTGAGCAGGCAGAGCACCACCTGGAGACCCAGGCCTTCCTGCTCTCCTCCGCCCTCTCGGGCCACGTGGAACGCATCACCCAGGCGCAAGCCCGGGAGGAGGTCTCCGCCCTGGTCGCCCTCTATGCCCAGGGGTTGAAGGCACGGGTGGTCCTCCTGGACCGTTCCCTTCAACCCCTGGCCCGGTCGGATGAGCACGAGGAGGAGGAACACCGGGAAAGGGAGCGCCCCAAAGGCCCCCAGCCGGCCACCCAGGAACTGGTCTCCGCCTTGGCAGGCACCGAACAGCACGCTATCCGCCCCGACCCTGAGACGGGAAAGCCCTATCTCTTCGTGGCATCGCCTGTCCTCTCCCGGGGGGAGGTAAGGGCGGTCCTGCAACTCGGGATGCCGATGGCGCCTGTGTATGCCGAGATACGCCGAACCTGGACAGCCCTCTTGGCCAGCGGGGGCGTGGTGCTTCTGGCAGGCCTCGCCCTGAGCGTCGCCATGGCGAGATACATCGCCCGCCCCCTGGCGCAGATAACCCGCACCGCCAACGCAATGGCCCAAGGCGACCTCTCCCGTCGGGCACGGCCCGCTGGCCCCAAGGAGACACGCCAACTGGCCCAGGCCTTTAACCAGATGGCCGACCAGGTGCAAGAGACCCTGGCCCGCCAGGAAGCCTTCGCCGTGGGAAGCGCCCACGAACTCCGCACCCCCCTCACCGCTATCCGCCTGCGTCTGGAGATGCTCCAGGAACACGGCCTCCGGGACCCCTCCCTGACCGCACGCTATATCCCCGAAGTGCTCCGAGAGGTGGAACACCTCCAGAGGCTCGTGGACCACCTGCTTGAACTGGCCCGGCTCCGGCGAGGTCAGACCCCTCCCCGTGTTCCTCAAGACCTGGCCCCTCTGCTGTATGAGGAAGCGGAGCACATGGCACCCCTAATGGAGCGGGCAGGCATTGTTTTCCAGGTGGAGGTGCCTCCCCACCTGCCTTCGGTGGTGGCCAACGCCGACGAGATGCGTGTGGTGGTGCGTAATCTGTTAGACAACGCCCTGAAGAATACCCCACCAGGGGGCACCGTAACCCTGGAGGCCCGCCCGCAGAACGGATGGGTGGCCATAGCGGTGCGGGATACGGGGAAGGGCATCGCCCCTCAGCACCTGCCCCATGTCTTTGAACCCTTCTACCGTGCAGAGGATGAACGGGGGCGCCGAGGGGCGGGCCTCGGCCTTGCCCTGGTGAAGGAGATAACCACCTCTATGGGAGGCCAGGTCTCTCTAGACAGCACGCCAGGGCACGGCACCACCGTTACCCTACGCCTGCCTGCAACCGGGGGCTGGCAACACAGCCCTGCCTAGCAAAAGCGGGCATACCATACCGCCACCGCTGTTGGGGCACAGGCCCCCTTCTGGTGTATATTATCCCTTTGAGGGTTCACCCCCAGAGGGATGCCGTGATGCAGGTCTCCGCACGCCTGGACATCGTCCGACGGTCCAAAATCCTCCTTGACCCTCATCGCCTCGCCCATACACCACCCCACCACCTTCTGGGGAACGCCGATGCGCTCATCCTGGACCTCCAACACGCCCCTGAAGGCATCCCCCTTAGGGACGACGTTCTGCATCGCCTGGCCCATCTGGCCCACTACGGCGTTGACATGTTCGTGCGGGCGCCCCTGGGGGACCTGCCCCACGCCCTGGAGCGCCTGAAGGGTGCTCCCCTGAGTGGTGTTGCCCTCTCTGCCCCCTCGCCGGACGCCGTTCGGGAGGTTGACAGCCTTCTGGCCGGTTACGACTCCCCCGGCTCTTCGCCCTTGCAGATAGACCTGCTCCTGGACAGCCCCCAAGCCCTCCTCACTTTAGATGCCACCGCCTCCGCCAGCCCCCGTGTCGTCTCCATCACCGTGGATGAGGAGGGGTTGCTCAGGGCTTTGGGCGTCCCCCTATCCCCGGAGGTGGACCAGTTCTTCTTCCCTCGGGGCATGGCCCTGCTGGTAGCCCGTCTGCACGGCCTCCAGGCCCACGGCCTGGCCTTCCTCCCCCCTCATCCCGATGGGTCCTCGCCCTCTTTAGAGGAACGAGCGGTGGTCGCCCGCAAACTGGGGCTGATGGGCGCCCTCTGCCACACCCCGGAGGAGGCGGTCGCCCTCAACAAGGGCTTTACCCCTTCTCCGGAGGAGGTGCAGTGGTGCCGAAAGGCCCTATGGGTGCTGGAAGACGCCCTCCGCCATGGACTTGGCTCCGCCACCATTGAGGGGCTGGAGATGGTGGACATCGCTATGCTCAAGCACATCCGCACCCTCCTCCAGCGGGAGTCGGCCCTTTGCCGGAAGGATGCCCAGAAGGCTATCGCATTAGGAGAGTAGCCATGCCCCTCCTACGCTGTGTGGCCTTGGCACCCGCCCACGACCCCCGCTGGGCCAACGCCGCCCTCCCCTGGGGCACCGATGGGGTGGTGCTGGACCTGGACGCCCTTGTCCATCCCCGGCGTGTAGACGAGGCCCGCCGTGCGGTGGCGGAGCACCTGCGCCGTCCCCCGGCGCAGGGCACCCTAACCCCTCCCCTCCTGGTGCGTCTCCCCGCATCTCCCCCCGTTGAGGACTGGGATGCGGTGAACGCCAGCAGACTGGGAGGCATCGTCCTGGCGGGAGCCGAGGAGGCGCTCCAGGTGGCCCACGCCGGCACCCGTTTAGAGGAGATAGAGCGGGCGCAGGGGTTGCCCCCCGGCTCCCTCCCCCTTTTCCTCTCTCTGGAGACCGGCAAGGGGCTGTGGCACCTCGCCGACCTGGTGCAGGCCAGCCCCCGAGTGCAGGGCGTTATCCTGGGCCTGGGCGACGCGGTCTACGACCTGGCCGACACTCCAGAGCCGGTGCCCTTTTACCGTCTCCCCATCCCCCGATATTCCACGCCCCTCTTCGTTTACAGCCGAACCGCTTACCTGGCGTGCGCCCTGGGCATCCAACGCCTGGTGTGCCTGGGCACCAGCATCGCCCCCGGCTGGGCCAACGCCTCCCTGCTGGAGCAAGGGGCACGGCGGGCATCCGCTCTGGGTTTCACAGGGGCAGTAACCGTCCACCCGGAGGGGGTGAGGGCGTGCCAGGCCTTCTTCCCCCCTGGCTAAACGAGGCGCAGGAGGCCATCGGTGGCAGAGCAACAGCCACGCATCCGCCGGTCGGTGCTCATTATGCCCGTCAATGTGCCCCGGTTTGTGGAGAGGGCGTGGACCCGCAATGCCGACGCCATCACCCTGGACCTGGAAGACGCCGTCGCCCCCTCTGAGAAGGCGTTGGCCCGCACCCTGGTGAAGGATGCCATCCCCAAAGTGGCGTCCGGCGGAGCCGAGGTGGGGGTGCGCATTAACCACGGCACCCCCCAGGAGGACTGCCAGGCGTCGGTGTGGCCGGGCCTCTCCTACATCGCCTTCCCCAAGGCCGAAAGCGCCCAGGAGGTGCAGGCCCTGGACGCTCTCCTCACCACCCTGGAGCGGGAGCGGAACCTGCCTCCCGGCT
>BEHZ01000018.1 GCA_002923335.1 bacterium HR23
ATACCCCCTTTGCCTCCATGGGGACAAGGGCCAGGGTTATCTACCCCCGGAAATAGGGGAGGACGTGCTGGGCGGCCTGGCGCATCTGCTCCCAGACCATCTGGGGTGTGCCCTGGAACTGGAAGACGATATCTGTTACTCCCAGCGCCAGGCGGGCCTCCACCTCTCGGATGCAATCCTGGGGGGTGCCGGTGATACAGAGCGCCTGGGCCACGTCCTCGGCCCGCATGCGCTCGGTGGCGTATCGGCGTCCCACATGGGCCACCGCCACCCGCAGGGCCTCCGCCTTGTCCCCCGCAATGGCGATGGGTTGGAGCACGCCCCACCGGAACCCGGAGAGGTCTCGCCCCTCCTGGGAGGCGAACTGGCGTATCTTCTCTATGCTGCTTTGCAATCGGCGCAGGGTATACAGGAAGGGATACCAGCCGTCCCCATACCGTGCTGCACGACGCATGGCCGGCTCCTCCCGCCCTGCCACCCAGATAGGGGGGTGGGGCTTCTGCAGGGGGTGAGGCAACAGGGTTACCTCCTTGCATGCGTAGAAGCGCCCTTCAAAGGTTACATTCTCCTCGGTCCATAGGCGCTTGATCAGTTGAAGGCTTTCGTTGGCCCGCCGCCCCCGCTCCTCCGCCGGGACTCCCAGCACCTCAAACTCCACTCGGGTATCCCTCTGCCCCCCCAGGCCGATGCCGAAGTCCAGCCGTCCCCCCGAGACGTAGTCCAGGGTGGAGGCCAGTTTGGCCAGCAGGACGGGGTGGTAAAGGGGGATGAGGACGATGCCGGTGAGGAGGCGGATGCGTCGGGTGGCGCCGGCGGCGGCTGCCAGGGCGGGGATGCCCAGGAGGGTAGGGCGAGGGGGGCGGCCATCCATCACATGCTCGCCGATGCTCACACGGTCGTAGCCCAGGGCCTCGGCCTCCCGAGCCATATCCACCAGGGATTCCATAGTGAGGGCGACGCCAAAAGTCATATCCTTGGGGGCCATTACTCCTCCTTCAGCAGGGGCACCGGCTAGCGGGTGCCTGGGGTCTATGATAGCGCACGGGGAGCGCCCGGGTGGGGGAAGGGAGAGAAGGGAAATGGCAGGAGCGGAGGGATTTGAACCCCCGACCACCGGTTTTGGAGACCGGCGCTCTCCCGGGCTGAGCTACGCTCCTGCACCGGCCCGTTCCCCGCCCCTTGAGGGACTCGAACCCCCGACGCCCGCCTTAGGACGGCGGCGCTCTGTCCTCTGAGCTACAGGGGCATGGTGGAGATAGGGGGGCTCGAACCCCCAACCCCGGCGATGCGAACGCCGTGCTCTCCCAGTTGAGCTATATCCCCACGGGGCCATCTGTATCATACCCCTGCCCCTCCCCCCCTGTCAACGCCCCCGGCCCTGTCTAACGGCCCCCGAATCCCTAAACGGGGGGAGAACCCTCCGGCCCTTGGCGGGGGGCACCGTCCCTATGTGTTCCAGGGGCGCTGTTTTGCCACCTTCTCGTTGAACTCCACACCCCAGCCGGGCCTGGTGGGAACCTTCATATAGCCCTTCTCTATCTCCGGCGGGGTGCACAGTTCGTCCTTCCAGGGCACATCGTCTATATCTATCTCCATAATGCGCACATTGGTGAGGGTGGCGCACAGTTGGGCGCTGATGTAGGACGAGAGGTGGCTGTAGTAGTTGTGTGGGGAGACATTGATGTCATAGGCCTCCGCCATAGTGGCTATCTTGCGGGACTCGGCGAAGCCGTTCCAGGGCACATCTATCATAATGTGGTCAACGCATTGCAGTTCAAAGTATCGGCGGTAGCCACGGATGCCGTAGAGGTTCTCCCCGGAGGTGATGCGTGTGGCGGTGGACATCTTGATCTGCAGGAGGGCCTCGGGGTTGTAGTTATCTATCTCCAGCCAGAGGAGGTTGTAGGGCTCCAAGGCCTTGGCGATGCGGATGCAACTCTCCGGGGTAAAGTTGAAGTTCAGGTCCAGGTTGATATCCACATCGGGGCCGACGGCCTCTCGGAAGGTGGCGATGAGGGTCTGGATGTGACGCAGGAGCCAGGGCTCCACCACCCGGTCGCTGGTGCCCGGGGGCCCGCCGAAGCCCGGCATCCACACCTGGGCGGGGTCGCCGGGGATGATGATGTTGGTCTTCAGGGCGGTGAAGCCCCGCTCCACCACCTCCCGCCCCAGGCGGGCGATATCGTCCATACTACGGATAGGGGGTTTGCCCACCAGGTGGGCGTGGCGGGCACGGGTAGTCCCGCAGTGGGACCAGTAGACCCGCACCCGGTCCCGGGTTGGCCCGCCGAAGAGGGTGTAAACGGGCACGCCCAGGGCCTTCCCCTTGATGTCCCACAGGGCCAGGTCAATGCCGGCGATGGCCTTCTGCACCACACCTCCGGGGGCATGGCGGGCCGCACGGAACATGTCGTGGGTAATCATCTCCACGTGGTGGGGGTCTCGCCCCAGGACCAGAGGCTCCAGGTCCCGCACTGCCCCCGCAATGGCGTGGGCCAGGCGGTTATCGCTACACTCCCCATAGCCCACAAGCCCGGCGTCGGTCTCCACCTTCACGAAGGTCCACGGACGCCACCCCCCGTCCACATGGAGCACCTCTATACGGGTAATCTTCACGGCTCCTCCTTCTGTGCCCAACATGCGTCGGGTGTAGTATATACCACGCCGAGGGGGTGGGAAGGGGGGCTTACGCCGAGGAACCGTAGAGGTGGCAGGCGACCCGGTGCCCGGGGCGCACCTCCCGCATGGTCGGCTCCACCTGGGAGCAGTGGGGCATGGCCCAGGGGCACCGGGGATGGAAGCGACACCCCGTGGGCAGGTTCAGGGGCGAGGGCACCTCTCCCGTCAGGATGATCTCTTCCCTCTGGATATCCGGGTGGGAGGGGAGGGCTGCGGAGAGAAGGGCCTTGGTGTAAGGATGGAGGGGGTTGGTGAACAGTTCACGGGTCTCCCCCTCCTCTACGATGCGCCCCAGATACATGACCGCTACCCGATGGCACATGTAGCGCACCGTGGCCAGGTGGTGGGCGATAAGGAGGTAACTGAGGTTGTATTGCCCCTGCAGGTCCTTCAGCAGGTTCATAATCTGGGCACGGATGGACACATCCAGAGCAGACACCGGCTCGTCCAGGACGATGAGCCTGGGGTTCAGGGCCAGAGCGCGGGCGATGGCGATACGCTGGCGCTGGCCCCCGCTGAACTCATGGGGGTAGAGGTTGGCGTGGTGGGGGTTCAGCCCCACATCCTGCAGCAACTTGGCCACCCGCTCCTTGGTCTCCCGGGGCGAGAGTTTCAAGTTGATGTCCAGAGGCTCGGCGATGATCTTCCCCACCCGCATGCGGGGGTTCAGGGACGCCCATGGGTCCTGAAAGACCGCCTGCACCGACTGGCGGTAGCGCTTGCGCTCCGGGCCGCGCAGACGCAGGACATCCTGCCCTTCAAAGAGGATAGAGCCGGCGGTGGGGGGCTCCAGCAGGAGCACCATTTTGGCGGTGGTGGTCTTCCCACACCCCGATTCCCCCACCAGCCCCAGCGTCTCCCCCTGCCGAATGGAGAAGGAGACCCCGTCCACCGCCTTTAGCAACAGGGTCGTGCGCCGAAACAGGCCCCTGCCCACCGGGAAGTATTTCTTCAGGTCCCGGGCTTCTAGGAGCACCTGGCCGTTGGTGGCGTTAGTCGTCATACCAGTTTCCAGCACGCTGCGGTGTGCCCCTGCTCCACTTCCACCGTGGGGGGATACTCTACTTTACAGCGGTCGTAGGCGTAGGCGCAACGGGGCGCGAAGGGGCACCCCGGGGGCAGGTCGTGGAGCACGGGGGGCTGGCCGGGGATGGAGTAGAGGCGCTCCACATCCTCCTCCAACTTGGGGACGGAAGCCAGGAGGGCCTGGGTATAGGGATGGGCAGGCCTATTGAAGATCTGGCGCACATCCCCCTTCTCCACAATGCGCCCCGCATACATCACCGCCACGGTGTCGCACATCTTCGCCACAATGCCAAAGTCGTGGGTGATGAAGATAATGGAGAGGCCCGTCTCCTGCTGAATCGTCTTCAGCAGGCGCAGGTATTGGGCCTGAATGGTGGCGTCCAGGGAGGTGGTGGGCTCGTCGGCGATGAGCACCTGGGGCTGGCAGGAGATGCCTATGGCTCCCACCACCCGTTGGCGCATGCCCCCGCTCAACTGATGGGGGTAGTCCCGCAGGCGTGTCTCGGCGGCGGGGATGCGCACCTGCTTGAGCACCTCCACCGCCCGCTCCACCAGGGCCTTCCGGCTGGGGAGTTTCTGGTGGATGCGGATGGCCTCCATCACCTGGTCGCCGATGGTAAAGACGGGGTTCAGGGAGGTCATGGGGTCCTGGAGGATGAGGGCGATCCTCTTCCCCCGCACTTTCTGCATCTCCCCTTCATCCAGGGCTAGCAGGTTCTCCCCGTCCAGGAGCACCTCACCCCCCACAATCCGCCCCGGCGGGGAGGGGATGAGGCGCATAATGGAGAGGACGGTAACCGACTTCCCGCTCCCCGACTCTCCCACGATGCCCAGGGTCTCGCCCCGGTGGAGGTCAAAACTGACCCCGTCCACCGCCTTTACGACACCCCAACGGGTGTAGAAGTAGGTGCGCAGGTCCCGCACCCGCAGGAGCACATCCCCGTGATTGGTGCGCTCTCCCATAGTCGTCTCGCCCCATTGTAAGGGGGTTGGGGTGTGTCGTCAAGGGCTTTTGCTGAAAGCGCTGTAAACCCCTTGACAAAAGCCACCCTCCTCTCTACAATATCGCCACACTTTGGGACACGCACAGACCGGGCCAGAAGACTGCCCCTTTCCCTTCAGTCAGACGGGGCCACAGGGCGGGGCTTGCCCCGCCGACGATACCCACAGCGTAGGACCAGTAGACAGGAGGGAGGAGAGCCATGCAGAGGCCGAGGCGGTCGCTTATCCTGTTTGGTGGCGTATGTCTGGGGGTGCTCCTGGTGCTGGCGGTGGGGTGCCGCCCCGCAGCCCAGCCCACTCCTACCCCTACCCCTGCCCCCGCCCCTACTCCCGTCGTCCGTGCCACCCCAACTCCCACACCCATACCCCCTACGCCCACACCGCCCCCCGTTATCACCCCCACCGGCACCCTTACGGTAGCGGTGGCGACGGTGAACGTGCCCTCGGGCACCCCTCGCTTCTGCACCGCCGGGTGTGCCGAGAATGTCTACCAAGTGAGCGCCTTTGAGACCCTCTTCCGCCCTGCTTCGGGGGACTTCGCCGGGGAGAAGCCGGAGGTGCCCATACTGGCGGAGTCGTGGACCATGGACACCAGCATGCCCCCCAAGTGGCTGGACTTCAAACTGCGCCAGGGCATCCCCTTCCATAAGGGCTATGGGGAGATGACGGCGGAGGATGTGGCCTTCTCCTTCAACGATGCCAACTCCCGCACCACTCCCGAAAGCATCCACGGCCAGGCGGGCGACTTCTACCCCCTTATCAAGAAGATGGAGCCCCTGGACAAATACACCGTCCGCCTCTGGTATGAGACCTTTGATAGCCGGGGCCTTCGCCACCGCTTCAGCCTCTTCTGGCAGACGGCCGGCGTTACCAGCAAGAAGGTGTTTGACGAACTGGGCCCCGAGAAGATGCGCACCGTCTTCATCGGCACCGGCCCCTTCATGATCACCGAATATACGCAGAACAAGGGCATCTTCCTGGAGGCGGTGGACAAGCACTGGCGGCAGACCGCCCGGTTCAAGACGGTGCGCATCCTGGAGGTGCCCGAAGCGGCGACCCGCCGGGCCATGGCACTTACAGGAGAGGCGGATATTGTGGAGCCCGCCCTGAAGGATGTGCCCGACCTGCTCAAAGCCGGCCTCAAGGGTGTGGACACCGGCAACTACCAGCAGGAGATCATCTTCTTCACCGGCAACTACTGGGAGAAGAAGCATGTGATAACGGGCCAACCCCTGGAGCGCAAACTGGACCTCACCAAGCCGTGGGTCTCCCCCAACCCGGACGACGACCCTGCCCGTGCGGAGCGGGCCCGCAAGGTCCGCTGGGCGCTGGCCCTGGACATAGACCGGGAGGGGCTGAACAAGGCTATCCTCCAGGGGCTGGGCCGGCCCACGCATATTGGCTATGTGTCCATCGCCCACAAGGAGTTCCAGGAGAAGTGGAAGGTGCCCTATGACCCCGCACGGGCCAAGCAGTTGCTCCAGGAGGCCGGGGGCTGGCCGGCCGGGGTGAACATGGAGATGCACTGCTGGACCCCCGCCGTCTGGGGCGAACTGTGCGAGGCCATCGCCAGCGTCTGGCTCACCGACCTGGGCATCAAGACCGATATTGAGAAGGTCGCCTACACGGTTTACCGTCCCGGCCTTGTCCAGCGCACCACCTCCAAGCCCATCATCTTCCCCGGGGACGACGGCAAGAGCGGGTTCCCCTATAGGTGGGCCAAGGGCTTCACCAACTGCTCTATCAGCGCCGGGGGCTTCGGCGTGGGCATGGAGATACCCAAGATGTGCGAACTGTATCTGAAGACGGCCGCCGAGATAGACCCCATCAAGCAGAAGCAGTATGTGGACGAGTTCCACGACTACTCCTACCACTGGATGCTCATGCCGGGGACCATTGAGTATCCCCAGATCATGATTTACAACCCCAAGCGCATCGCCTCCTGGGACCTGCTCCCGAACACCAATGCCAACCTGGGCGGGCTGAGCAACCTGGAGAGCGTGGTGCCTGTCCGCTAGAGGGGTAGATGCTTCGGTTTATCCTGCAACGCCTGGCCTTTATGGCCCTGGCCCTTATCGGGGCTACCATGCTGGTCTTCTTCCTCTCCCGGGCGGGGGGGAGGGACCCCCGCTATCTCTACGCCCAGGAGGGGGGCTATGGCCTCTCCCCCGCCATGTGGGAAGAGTTGGGCCGGCGTCTGCACCTGGACAAACCCCTGGTGGTGCAGTATTTCCTGTGGCTGGGAGATACGGTGCGGGGCAACTTGGGGGAGTCCCTCATGGACCGCCGGCCCGTCGCCCAGAAGATACGGGAGCGGGTGCCCAACACCCTTCGCCTGGGGCTGGCAGCGTGGGTCTTTGCTACCCTCGTGGGGGTGCCTTTGGGGGTGCTCTCGGCGGTGAAAAGGGCCAGTGGGTGGGACTACCTGGGGCGGGCCTTTGCGGTGATGGGGCAGGCGGCGCCCCCCTTCTGGGTGGGCCTTATGGCCATCCTTATCTTCTCCGTCAAACTGCGCTGGCTCCCCACCGGCACCATGGGGGAGGGCATTTCCGTCAAAAACTACATCATGCCCTCCATTACCCTGGGGTGGCTGGCGGCGGCGGGATATCTGCGCCTTACCCGCTCCGCGATGCTGGAGGTGCTGGACTCCGAGTTCGTTAAACTGGCACGGGCCAAGGGTGTGAGCGAGTGGGTGGTCATCTGGAAGCACGCCTTCCGCAACGCCCTGATACCCCCCCTCACCCTCTCGGCCCTTCTGCTGGCCGGCTTCCTGGCAGGTGCCGTGGTGGTGGAGACGGTCTTCTCCTGGCCTGGGCTGGGCCGTCTGGCCTACGAGGCGGTGCTCAGCGACGACTTCGCCCTCATTACCGCCTGTGTGCTGGTGTTCACCGCCGGCTATCTGGTGCTGAACTTCCTCACCGACCTGACCTACGCCCTTATTGACCCACGCATCCGCATCGGATAGGTGAGTATGGCCAATGTAACCGTCGCTGTCCCCCGTGCCCGCCTTGTCCTGGCCCTGCCGGGGAAGACCTTCACCGCCCTGACCCGCTGGCCGGTCATCCCTCTGGTGATCCTGACGGCCCTGGTGCTGACCGCCATCTTCGCCCCCCAACTGGCCCCCCATGACCCCATCAAGTCCAACCTGGCCAAGCGCAACATCCCGCCGGCGTGGACCGCTAAAGGCACCGCCGAGCATTTGCTGGGCACTGACCCGGTGGGGCGGGATATCCTCAGCCGGCTTATCTTTGGGGCACGGGTCTCCCTGCTGGTGGTGAGCATCTCCCTGGCTACGGGGCTTCTGGTGGGCACCACCCTGGGCCTTATCGCCGGCTACTTCGGAGGGATAATAGACGAGTTGATCAGCCGGATGGTAGACATCTGGCTCTCCTTGCCCTTCATCGTGGTAGCACTGGCGGCGGTCATCCTCTTCGGGCAGAGTTTTGGGGTGATGATCGGCCTGCTGGCCCTTTTGGCGTGGGCGCCCTTCGTGCGTAATGTGCGGGCCGAGGTGATGGTGCTGAAGACCAGGGACTATGTGGCCCTGGCCAAGGTGGCGGGGGCCTCTACCGCCCGTATTCTGGTAACCCACATCCTGCCCGGTGTGTTGAACACGGTCATTGTTATCGCCACCCTGCGGGTGGGGCAGTTGATCCTCTTTGAGGCCATCCTCAGTTTCCTGGGTGCCGGCATTCCCCCGCCCACCCCGGCGTGGGGAGTTATGGTGGCCGACGGGCGCAACTATGTGCACGACGCCTGGTGGGTCTCTTTCTTCCCCGGGTTGGCCATCTTCCTGGTGGTGATGAGCCTGAACTTCCTGGGGGACTGGGTGCGGGACCGCTTTGACCCCCGCCTGCGCCAGTTGTAGCCGGGGATGCACCTCCGCCCCTGGGATGTGTCCAACCCTCTTCCCGACGGCCGGTGTGTTACCCGATTCCCTGGCAGTGGCCCCCCTGCAGGGCTAAGGGGGTAAGGGTGCAGGTAGCGTCGGCAATGGCCCGTCGGCTCCCCTTTTTCTACGGCTGGGTGGTGGTGGCGACGGCGGGCGCCACCATGTTTGTGCGCAACGGCGCTGCCAGCCTGACCCTGGCGGTCTTCGTTTACCCCATGGCCCGGGACCTGGGCTGGAGCCGAACCCTTATCGCCGGTGCGGCCAGCCTGGGGGGCGTTCTGGCGACGGTGGCATCGCCCCTGGCGGGTTGGGCGGTGGACCGCTACGGCCCCCGCCTTGTCCTTCTGGGGAGTGTGCTGGTGCTGGGGTTATCCACCTTCTCCCTGGGGTGGGTGAGCACACCCCTGGCCTTCTACCTGGCCTACGCCACGGGCCGCGTTATCTTCTCCAGCCCGGTGCAAATTGGGGCGTCGGTGGCGGTTTCCCAGTGGTTCATTCGCCTGCGGGGGCGGGCCAATGCCTTCCTCTTTCTTGCCCACGCCCTGGGTATGGGGCTTTTCCCCCTCCTTGCCCAGGGGATTATGGCGTTCGGGGGTGGGGAGGCGTGGCGCGTCGCCTGGCGGGGGCTGGGTTTGCTGGTATGGGGCATCGCCCTGGTGCCGGTGGCCCTCCTGCTGGTCGGGCGTCCGGAAGAGGTGGGTCTGACGCCCGATGGGGCAACCCGGTCGCCTGCGGTGGGGAAGGCCTCCTCCCCCCCTGCTGACCCCATCTGGACGTCCCGCCAGGCCATGCGCACCCCTGCCCTGTGGCTCCTGGCCGTGGCGGGGGGACTGCTCTTTTTTGTCCACGCCGGGGTGAACATCCACCAGGGGGCCTATCTGCGGGATAGGGGCCTGGCGGCCAGCACGGCCGCCTTCGCCATCGCCGTCAACGCCGGCTTTACCGGCGGGGGGAGCCTGCTGTGGGGCTTCCTGGCGGAGCGTCTGCCCGTGCGCTGGCTGTATGTGGCGACGGCGTGCACCATCGCCCTGGCCTCCTTCCTGTTCGTCGGGGTGGATACGGTGGGGGAGGCCTTCGGCGTAACCGCGCTTTTCGGGATAGGGCTGGCGGGGATGCTCGTGCTCCCCTCGGTGGCCTTCGCTAACTACTTTGGACGCCGTGCCCTGGGGAGCATTCGGGGTATCGCCGAGCCTTTCGTGTCGGCCGGGCAGGCGGTGGGAGCCCTTCTGGCCGGGGCCATCCACGACGCCACAGGGAGTTACCAGACCGCCTTCCTGGTCTTCGGGGCGACGGCCCTGGTGGGGGCGGTGGTGGTAGCGTCGGCACGCCCGCCCCGCCCACCGTCCCCGGGGTAAGAGGGGGGCTTACCCCGCCAGGCCAGAGAGACACCCCATTGCCCGTCGGGGCGCAAGGGGGCGTCCAGGCCGTAGACCTCCTCCCGTGGGTCGGTAGAAGGCGCCGGGAAGCACTCCTTGGAGGCGATAGGGGCGTCGCATCCCCTCCCGTGTGTCTCTTCGGGCTAGAAGTAAGGCCCTTGCCAGGGCGCCGGCAGGGGCTGAGGGACCGGGGGCCTCTTGCGGATGGCTTCCTCCCGTATATCTGCCCCCAGGCCCGGCCGATGGGGGATATACAGGTAGCCGTCCCGATACTCTATAGGCTCCGTGAGAATCTCGTTATAGTGCTCCAGGTAGGGGTGGAAGAACTCCTGGATAATGCAGTTAGGGATGGTGGCGTCCAGGTGGAGGCTGGCCAGGGTGGAGATGGGGCCGTTGGAGTTGTGGGGTTGCACCGCCACATAGTAGGCCTCGGCCATGGCAGCGATCTTCTTGAGTTCCAAAATCCCCCCCACATGGCAAATATCAGGCTGAATGATGCGGACGGCGTGCTTCTCCAGCAGGGGGCGGAAGTCCCAACGGGTGAAAAGGCGCTCCCCGGTGGCGATGGGGATGCGGATGGCCGAGGCTACCGCCGCCATGGCATCCACATTGTCGGGGGGGATAGGCTCTTCGTAGAAGAAGGGGTCAAAAGGCTCAAGTTTGTGGGCCATGCGGATGGCGCTCCACATATTGAAGCGCCCATGGCACTCTATGAGCAGGTCTACCTGGGGTCCCACCGCCTCCCGCACTGCCCGCACGCAGGCGATGGCAAACTCCTCTTCCTCTTTGGGGATAACCTGGCCGGCGTTGCGGAAGGGGTCCCACTTCAGGGCGGTGAAGCCCTTGGCCACCATCTCCTGGGCGCGGCGGGCTATGGTATCAGGGGTGTCGGGGCCATGGTAAACGCCCTGGCTGAAAGCCCAGGCGTTGGCGTAGGCCCGCACCTTGTCCCGCAGTTTCCCCCCCAGCAGTTCATACACCGGCACCCCCAGCGCCTTGCCCTTGATGTCCCACAGCGCTTGCTCAATGCCACTGAGGGCGCACAGAGTTATCAGCCCCCCATACCAGAAGGTCTGCTTATAGAGGGTGTTCCAAATGTATTCAATCTGGAAGGGGTCTTTGCCGAGGAGGAACTCCCGAAAGGTCTCCACCGCCCGCACCACCACCGTATCAAAGCGCTCCAGAGACACCTCGCCCACGCCGGTAAGCCCGCTGTCGGTGTAAATCTTCACGAAAGTCCAGTTGGCGTGTCCGCCCTGGGTCTGGAAGACCCGCACATCGGTGATCTTCATGGCGCCACCTCCCCGCAGGGGTGTTGTGGGGGCATTATGCCCCCAGCGGGGCGCCCGGTCAAGAGCCGGCTTGAGGCGGTGAGACCGGTCCTCGGGAGCGTTGCCAGCGCCAGGGGGGTAGGGTATGCTGAAAGAGATTGCGATGAAACTCTCCAGGAGGGGAAAGGGGTGCATCTGGCCATCGACGGCTACACTACCCACGCCGACCGCCTCGCCAGCCCCGAGGTGGTCTATCGTTTCCTGGATACCTGCCCCGAAGCCATCGGCATGACCAAAATCACCCGCCCCGCCGTTATCACCTATCGGGGCCCGGTGCCGGAGGACTGGGGTCTTTCGGGATTTGTCATTATCGCCGAGAGCCATATCAGCGTCCACACATTCCCCGACCGCTACTTTGTGCATGTGGACATCTTCTCCTGCAAGCCTTTTGACCACGCCAAGGCCCAGGCCCTGACCCAAGAGGCTTTTGCGCTGGGTGTAGTGAGGACCTGGCTTTTGGAGCGAGGGCTGGAGCACTACAGCCCTGAAACCGCCCAACGCCTCCTGGCCCAGGAACGCTCTCGCCTAACCCCCCAGACAACCCCCTAGGAGACGCCCCTTGCCCCAGCCTTTCCCCGGCCCCGCTCTCCCATGGAACTTCTTGGCCCTCCCCCCGGAGCAGTCGGACTTGGGGCGGGCCTACTTCGTGGTGGTGCCTGTGCCCTACGACAGCACCACCTCCGCCAAGGCCGGCGCCCGGGAAGGCCCCTTGGCCATCATCGCCGCCTCCCGCTTCCTGGAGGACTACGACCCCGCCTTGGGCTGGGAGCCCTGTTCCCTGGGCATCGCCACCCTCCCGGAGGTGGAGCCGGATGTGGGGAACCCCCAGGCAACCCTGGAGCGGGTGGCCCAGGTGGTGGAGGGTATCCTGGGCATGGGGAAGGTGCCTGTGGTCCTGGGGGGTGAACACTCCATCGCCTTGGGAGGTGTGCAGGGCGCTCTGCGCCACTACCCCCGCCTCTCGGTGCTCTACCTGGATGCCCACGCCGACCTGCGGGACACCTACATGGGCACCCGCTACAGCCACGCCTGCACTGCACGGCGCATCGCCGAGATAGCCCCCTTGGTGGAGATAGGGGTGCGCTCCATGAGCGCCGAGGAGGCCCGCTTTGCCCGCTCTCGGGGCATCCCCCTCTTCCCCTGGGGGCCTGCCTTCCGAGCGGAGGACGCCTTGGCGTGGGCCTTGCCCCGTCTGGGGCCTGAGGTCTACATCAGCATTGACCTGGATGTGCTGGACCCCGCCCTGATGCCTGCTGTGGGCACCCCCGAACCGGGGGGGCTGGGGTGGCGGGAGATGTTGGTGCTCCTGGAGGGCGTCGCCAGGAGCCGTCGGATTGTCGCGTGTGATGTGGTAGAGTTGTGTCCCAGAGAGGGGCCGGCGTCCTGCGCCACAGTGGCGGCGACGCTGGTCTACAAACTGATGGGGCTGATGGCCCTTGGCCACGCCCCTGGTCGGTAAGGAGAGGGCTATGGGCGGTGTGCGCATCGGCCGTCTTTTCGGCATCCCCATAGAGGTGCACATCAGTTGGCTGTTCATCTTCCTGCTGGTGGTGGTCTCCCTGGCCCAGGTGTTCGGGGCACGGGAGTTGTTCGGGGTGCGCCTGCCCCGCTGGTCGGGGGCGGAGCGCTGGGGGCTGGCCATCGCCACCACTGCCCTGTTTTTCGCCTCGGTGCTGGCCCACGAGTTGGCCCATAGCCTGGTTGCTCTGCGGAGGGGCATCCCTGTGAAGGGCATTACCCTCTTTGTGTTCGGGGGCGTCTCGCAGATTGCGCGGGAGGCGGCCACGCCGGGGGTGGAACTGGTGATGGCGGTGGTGGGGCCGTTGGTGAGCCTGGTGCTGGGGGGCGTTTTCTGGGCTTTGGCCCGGCTCTTCGCCGACATGCAACCCCATCTCTTCGCCATCACCGCCTATCTGGCCTTTGCCAATGTGTTGCTGGGGGTGTTCAACCTCATCCCCGGCTTCCCCCTGGATGGGGGGCGGGTTCTGCGGGCCATCCTTTGGGCGGTGACGCGCAGTTACCAGAGGGCCACCTCCATCGCTGCAGGGGTGGGGCAGGGCATTGGGGTGCTCTTCATCATCGGGGGCATTGTGGAGGCCCTCTTCGTCCCGGCCGCCTTCCTTTCCGGCATCTGGATAGCCCTGATCGGGTGGTTTCTTCAGGGGGCGGCGGCCTCCAGTTATCGGCAACTGCGCTTGCGGGAGGGCCTGCGGGGCTTCACCGCGCGGGACCTGATGGCCCCCGAATGCCCCCGGGTGGCCCCCGAGGTATCGGTGCAAACGGTGGTGGACGATTACCTGCTGGGGCGGGGGGTGCGATGCCTCCTGGTGAGCGACGCCGTGCGCACTTACGGCCTGGTAACGGTGCACCAGGTGCGCCAGGTGCCCAGGGAGCGGTGGGCCTTTACCCCAATCCGGGACGCCATGACCCCCCTGGAGCGCCTGGTGGCGGTGGCCCCCCAGGACGACGCCTACCGGGTGTTGGAGGTGCTGGACGAGGCGGGGGTGAATCAGGTGCCGGTGGTGCAGGACGGGCAGGTGGTGGGCCTGGTCACTCGGGAGCACATTCTCCACTTCTTGCGGGTGCGGGAGGAACTGGGGGCCTAGCCTGGGGTCTAACCCCTCCCGCAGGGAGGCGTTATCATAATAGTAAGGAGGAAAGGTGGAGATGGAGCGGGTTGCCCCCATTTACCTGGACCACGCGGCCACCACCCCGGTGCGCCCGGAGGTGCTGGAGGCCATGCTCCCCTACTTCACCATGCGCTTTGGCAATCCCTCCAGCATCCATTCCCTGGGCCAGGAGGCACGCAAGGCGGTGGAGGACGCACGGGAGACGGTGGCCCGTATCCTAGGGTGCCGGGCCAGCGAAGTCGTCTTCACCAGTGGGGGCACCGAGTCCGATAACTCTGCCCTTAAGGGGGTCGCCCTGGCCCTGCGCCACATAGGGAGCCATATCGTTACCTCGGCAGTGGAGCACCACGCCGTCCTCCACACCTGCCACCAACTGGAGCAGTTGGGCTTCCAGACCACGCTGGTGCCGGTGGACCGTTACGGCATGGTGGACCCCGATACGGTGGGGCGCGCCATCACCGAGCGCACCATCCTGGTGAGTATTATGTATGCCAACAACGAGGTGGGCACCATTCAGCCCATCGCCGACATCGCGCGGGTGGTGAAGGAGCGGGGGAAGGCCCTGGGGCGCACCATCCCCTTCCACACCGATGCGGTGCAGGCGGCCGGCTTCCTGGACCTACAGGTGGATGCCCTAGGGGTAGACCTCCTCTCCCTCTCGGCCCACAAGTTCCACGGCCCCAAGGGGGTAGGGGTGCTTTACATCCGACGCCACACCCCCTTTGAGCCTCTCCTCATGGGTGGGGGGCAGGAGCGGGAGCGTCGTTCCGGCACCGAGAACGTGCCGGGCATCGTGGGGCTGGCGGTCGCTCTGGCCCTGGCCGAGGAGGAGCGCCCCCAGGTGGTCCCCCGCCTCACCCGCCTGCGGGACCACTTCATCGCCGGGGTGCAGGAGCGGGTGCCGGGGGCCATCCTGAACGGGCATCCCACCCAGCGCCTCCCCAACAATGCCCACTTCTGCTTCCCCGGCGTTGAGGGGGAGCCTATCCTGCTGGGCCTGGATATGGAGGGCATCTGTGCCTCCAGCGGGAGCGCCTGCTCCACCGGCTCCCTGGAGCCTTCCCATGTGCTGATGGCCATGGGCGTCCCGCCCGACATCGCCCGCTCCAGCGTGCGCTTCACCCTGGGGCGGGATACCACCGAGGCGGAGATAGAGCGGGTGCTCACGGTCCTCCCCGATCTGGTGCAACGCCTGCGTGCCCTGCCCAGCATGGCTCCCTCCCCGCCGTGAGCCTATCTCTCAGGCGTTGGCCTGTGCCTTTCGGCAGAGGGTTGGCGAGGTAGTATCCATATGCGCTGGCGCATCGCTAGCCTGGCCTTAGGCCTTCTGGTGGCCCTGGTAGTGGTGGGGTGCATTGAACGGGTGGACCAGGGCAAGTGGGGATGGGGGCGCATCCTGGTCCTCAACGCCAAACAGCCCCGACTGGTCTCCCAGGTGGGCTTCCAGCACGACGGGAAGCACTGGGTCATCACCCCCTCCAAGCCCGACCACACCCTTGCGGCCGTCTTGGTTACCATCCGCAACGAGAAGTCCACCCTTGTCAGCCTCATGGTGGACGAGAAGGCGGCCTACCTGGAGGACCCCCGGGGCAACCGCTGGATGCCCCTGGACTACACCCAGGCCCGACGGGAGGTGAGCGAGCCTGTCCAGCCGGAGGGGGCGTATCTCCCTTTCTTGTGGGGGAAACTGGACATCCCCCAGGGCTACCAGGTGCAGGGGTGGATGCTCTTTGAGGTGCCCCAGCGCGCCGACATTCATCTCTTCGGATGGGAGCAGGCCGACCCCGTGCGTATCCGTTTCAAAGGTCCCTAACCCCCTTATCCGCTAGAATAGACCCAGTGAGGATGCCAGTGGATGCTACCCCGGGGTAACGCAGAAAGGGGAGTGTATGGCGGTCGGCGCAGCGGACCAGGTGATGGTGGAGGTGCAAAACCTCACCAAATACTACGGCAACTTCATGGCCATTGAGGATGTCTCCTTCACGGTGCGGAGGGGGGACATCCTGGGCTTCCTGGGTCCCAACGGGTCCGGCAAGACCACTACTATGCGCATCGCCACAGGCTATCTGCCCCCCACCAGTGGCACGGTGCGCATCGCCGGCTACGATATTCAGACCCAGTCCCTGGAGGCTCGTCGGCGCATCGGCTATCTGCCTGAAACGGTGCCCCTTTACACCGATATGACGGTGGAAGATTACCTTGAGTTTATGGGCACCCTGCGGGGGATGCCTAAGCAACGCCTGCGCCAGCGTATCAACGAGGTAATAGACATCGTCAAAATCCACGAGTATCGGAGCACTCATATCGGCAAACTCTCCAAAGGCTACCGCCAGCGCACCGGACTCGCCCAGGCCATCCTCCACGAGCCGGAGGTGCTCATCTTGGACGAGCCGACCATCGGTATTGACCCTATTCAGGTGGTGGAGACCCGCCAACTCATTCGGGAGTTGGGGAAGGAGCACACCATTATCCTGAGCACCCACATCCTCCCTGAGGTGAGCATGGTGTGCAACCGGGTGGTCATTATCCACGAGGGGAGGGTGGTCGCCGAGGATACCCCTGCCAACCTGGCAGAACGGCTGAAGGGGACGGAGCGTATAGAACTGGAGGTAAGGGGGCCGGCACGGGAGGTCATGCCCCTTCTGCGGAGCCTGCGGGGGGTTATGGATGTGCGACGCCTGGGGGAGGGGGAGCCGGGCACCTACATCGTGGAGTCCCGACGGGGGGCAGACCTGCGGGAGCAAATCGCCCAGGCCATCGTGTCCAAGGGGTGGGGTCTCCTGAAACTCAATCCCGCCAGTATCTCCCTGGAGGAGATATTCCTCCGCCTTACCGTCCAGGAAGAAGAGGGGGGCTAAAGCGTGCGCAACACCCTGGCTATCGCCTGGAAGGAGACCAAGTCCTACTTCGGTTCGCCCATGGCGTATGTGATTGGGGCGGTCTTCCTGGCGTTGACGGGCTATTTCTTCGTCTCCTCCATTAGTCGGCCCTTCGCCGAAGCGACCATTCGGGGGTGGCTCCTGCCCGCCACCTTCTTCTTCGTCTTCTGGGCGCCTGCCCTGACCATGCGCCTCTTCGCCGAGGAGCAGAAACTGGGCACCCTGGAACTGCTCCTCACCGCCCCCGTGCATGACTGGGAGGTGGTGCTGGGGAAGTTCCTGGCCAGTGTGGCGATCCTGGTGGGCACCCTCTCCCTTACCCTTTACTATGTGCTCCTCCTTTTCTGGTTTGGCGACCCGGATGTGGGCCCCCTCCTCTCCGGCTACCTGGGCCTCCTGCTGTATGGGAGTGCATCCCTGGCCATTGGGCTGTTCGCCTCCTCCCTGACCAGCAACCAGATCGTCGCTGCTGTCGTGGGCTCGGGCCTCCTGCTGTTGATGACCCTGGCCGACCAGGCGGCGCAGATTGTGGGGGGCATCGCCTCCCGGGTGTTGGAGCAGATCAGCCTCACCGCCCACTTCGCCGACTTCGCCCGCGGGGTGATAGACACCCATAATGTGGTGTATTACATCCTGGTAACGGTGTTCGTGCTCTTTCTGACAGAGCGGAACCTGGATTCCCGCAGGTGGAGGTAACATGTCCCGCCCAGCCGCACGCTCCCGCACCGCCCCTGGCGAGGCCCCCGGCCTGGCCCGCCGTATGCAGATGTGGCTGGCCGGCATCGCCTCCCTGCTGGGGGCGCTGGGTGGGGCGCTGGTGGTGGGAGGGGGCGCTCTTTACATCTGGGTGCAGGACATTCGGCCCTTTGCCCTGGGAGTGGTGCTGGCGGGCGCCGGCTTCTTGGTCATCGCAGGGGTATCTGCCTTCCCTGCGGTGAAGAGCGCCGTTACGGGGCGTCGGGGTCGTCTGACCCTCAACGCCCTGGTGCTCTTTGCCCTGGTTACCACCATCCTGGCCCTACTAGGGTTCATCAGTTTTCGCAGCGCCCAGCGCCTGGATACCACCGCCACCAAACAGTTCACCCTGGCCCCCCAGACCCTCAAGGTGCTGAAGGGACTGCCCGAGCCCGTGCGGGCGGTCGCTTTCTTTGTCCCCACCCGTGCCGACCAGGCCCAGGACCGCCAGCGCACCGATGACCTTCTGTTCGAGTTCTCCCGGCGCTCGGACAAGAAGTTCACCTACCAGTTTGTGGACCCGGAGGCGGAGCCCTCTAAGGCGCGGCAGATGGGGGTGAGCCAGTATCCCGCCGTGGTCTTTGAAGGCCAGGAGAGCAAGCGCCGACATATCGTTCAGGTGCCTCCTGTTACGGAGCAGGACTTTACCAGCGCCCTGCTCATCGTTACCGGCACCCAGCAGAAGGTGGTCTACTTCCTCACGGGCCACAACGAGCGGGACATCACCGATGTGCAGGAGAATAGCCAGGGCTTCGGGTTCGCCGCCCGTGGCCTGGTCAACGACAACTACCGCATCCAGGCTCTGAACCTCTCCCAGGCGGGGAAAGTGCCGGAGGACACGGCGGTTCTGGTCATCGCCGGCCCCAAGCGGGACCTCCTGGAGAACGAGCGGGACATCCTCTTCCGGTGGCTCAAGGGCGGGGGGCGGGCCCTTTTCCTGCTGGACCCCAACCCCCCCCAGACCTTCAAGGACCTGCTGCGCCGGTGGGGTGTGGTGGTGGAGGAGGGCACCGTGGTGGACCAGGGCAGTTCGGTGATGGGCGACCCCCGCACCCCTGTCGTCCAACGGGTGCAATACCTCCCCCACGCTATTACCGCCCCCTTAGATGTTACCTTCTACCCTCTGGCGACGCCGGTGAACATCCTCCCCGAATACCGGAAGGACCCCCGCAAACAGCCCCCCTGGGTAACCTATACCCCTCTGCTCTCCACCTCCGCCCGCTCCTGGGCCACCACCGACAAGGAGCGCAACGACTTCTTGGAGGGGAAGGACACCCCTGGTCCCGTTCTCCTGGGCATGGCGGTGGAGGCCCTGGCCCCCGTGGACGAGGAACCCCCACTGAACCCCTCCTCGGCGGAGCAGCCCCGCACCTCCCTGGTGGTGCTGGGGGATTCCGACTTCGCCAC
>BEHZ01000019.1 GCA_002923335.1 bacterium HR23
CCGCCACCAGTTGGCATTCCACCAGGCCCTGACCCCCTTCCAGGCGCTTGCCTTCCACCCGCCCCTTGCAGATAACGGTATCCCCTGGAAGGACAAAGGCACGATAGCGGATACTCAGGCGCTTCAGCGCCCCCGGGTCGCCTGCCCAGTCCACCACCAGTTGGGCCAGAAAGGCCCCCAGCATCTGCCCATCCACGATGGGGCCAGGGAAGCCACGGGAGCGGGCGTAGTCCGCATCGTAGTGGATGCGCATGAAGTCCCAGGTGGCGGCGCCATACATCATCAAGCGCACGGTAGTAATGGGTTTGGCAAGGGGCGGGAGTTCTTCCCCCACCTGCACATCCTCAAAGTAGCGCACCATGTCCCTTACCAGGCCTCCCGCAGGAGGGCCACCAGTTCCTCCACATCTTTGACTCTTCGGGGATTCGTATAGAGGAAGAAGTCGGTGAGGGCATCTTCCGCCAGGAGTTGCAGGGTATCTTGGGGAATACCCAAGTCCCTGAGGCGCGAGGGTATGCCGAGAGACTCCAGGAAACGGGCGACCTGCTGGGCAGCCTTTTCGGCCATTTGCAAGTCCGAGTCGCCATTGCGGGGGGTGCCCATAGCCCAGGCCAAACGGGCCTGCCCCTCGGCCAGCACATCTCGGTTGAAGCGCATGCCGGGGACTAGCAGAACCCCCGAAGCCAGCCCCTGGTGGACCCCAAAACGCACCTGAAGGGAGTGAGCGAGGGCCGATACGATGCCCAACCCCCCGGCCAGAGCATCCGAAGCACGGTTACTCAGCAGGGCAGCCGACGCCAGATGAATGCGGACGGCGGGGTCTTTGGGGCGCTCCCTGAGGAGGGGCATATAGGTGAGGCAGAGGTCCAGGGCTTCCCGCAGGTCGGCGTGGCTGAAGGGGTTCAGATTGGGGAGTTGCAATGCGCCTACCACGCCGGCGAAGGTGGTAACCGAGGTATGGAGGAAAAGAGAGGGGGAGGCCGTAAGCAACGCCTCGGCGTCCAGGAAGATAGAGATGGGACGGGTCTTGGGGTCGTAAAGTTCCAGGCGGTGGCGTTTCTGTGGGTCGAGCACCGCAGCGCCCGCTCGGTTGGCAGCGGTCGTCGGCGTGGTCAGCACCACAATATTGGGGACCTTAGGCTTGGACAGACGAGGGCTAATGGGGGGACGCCCTGGGGGGTATTGGGTGCACAGGTCGTAGATACTCCCCTCCTCGGCCAGCAGGATGGTGATGGCCCGTGCGGTTACCACCGCACTCCCCCCGCCCACGGCGATGAGGAGGTCGGCCTGGGCCTGACGGGCCTTCTCCACCCCCTCCAGCACCGAGGGGAGGGGCGATTCGGTTACCACCCCGTCGTAAACGCCGGCCAGACGCTCTCCCAGGCCCTCACGGATGCGCTCTAGAAGGTTGGTGTTGCGAGCAACGCTCCGTGCGGAGACCACAAAGGGCCGACGGGCTCCCGCCCTCTCCACCTCCCGCCCTAGGTGGGCCAGAGCATCCGCCCCGGCGTAAATGCGCGCCGAGGAGCCGACATACCGAAATGAAGTGGCCAATGGCATAATACTCCCTTCCTATCCCACCCCGGGGCTCCCGTTCTAGTCTACTCCTCTCCGCACAGGATGCCCGCCAGCCCCACAGCCACATTCAAGACAATGGCGAAGGTGAGGCCGGTAACGAAAGCCGCCCATACATTCAACCCCCAGCGTTGCTCGGGCGAGCCGGTCGCCAAGTCCAAAAGCACCAGAAGGGCCGCTCCTAGGCCGAAAGCCCCTACCGAGAGGATGCCCACCAGCACAGGGTAGTTGGGGTTGCGCTTGAGACGGCGGTAGAACCCGCACATAACTGCATCTCACCTCCGTCCAGGCTATCGTAGCCAAAGGTAAACCGTTCGCAAGGGGATGTCAAGGAGAGGGGCCGGCCGAGGGAGACAATTGCTCCTAGGGGGTGCAGGGGCCCAAACCCTTCGCCCGGTGAAGTAAGGTGGAAGGGGCTTCGGCCCTATCCTTGCCACGCCGAGGCAGTGCTATAATGGCCTGCGGAAGGAGGCCAGCATGCCTTACGAGACCATCCTCCTTGAAGCCTGGAACGATGAGCGTATTGCACGCATCACCCTCAACCGCCCGGACCGTCTCAACGCCATCAACCGCCAAATGCAAGAGGAACTGGCCGACGCCATTGAGAAGGTGGCCAATGACGCCACGGTGCGGGTGGTGGTGCTCACCGGTGCGGGCCGTGCCTTCTGCTCTGGGGCGGATGTGGGGGGGATGGCTGGCGGGGGTGGACCCCACGACAGTCGGAGCGCCGAGGAGGTTCGGCAGGGCTTCCGGTATCCCCAGCGCATCATTCTGGGCTTGCATCGCATGGAGAAACCTGTGATTGGGATGGTCAACGGCCTGGCAGCAGGGGCGGGCTTTGACCTGGCGTGCGCCTGCGACCTGCGGGTGGGGTGCCCTGAGAGCCGTTTCATGGTTGCCTTTGTGCGCATCGGCCTTTTTCCCGGCTATGGAGGCACCTGGCTCTACCCCCGTGCACTGGGGAGCATCCCTAAGGCGGCCGAACTCCTCTTCACGGGCGACTGGCTGGAAGCAGAGGACGCCTTCCGCTTTGGCCTTCTCAACCGCCTGGTCCCAAAGGAGCGTCTGGAGGAGGAGACCCTGGCCCTGGCAACCCGCATCGCCGACGGCCCTCCCATCGCCATTCGTCTGGCCAAGATGATGCTCTACCGGGGCCTGGAGTTTGACCTGGAGACGGCCCTGCTCATGGCCGCTGCTGCGGAGACCATCACCCTGACTTCGGAAGACCACCGGGAGGGGGTAGCGGCCTTCCGGGAGAAGCGGAAGCCCGTCTACCGGGGGCGCTAGATGCACCTACTTCCCCTGGGGGGCTGTTCCGCTGGCCACCCTTATTGCGAGGGGGTCTATGCCCATCTACGAGCCGTTAAAGGTCTTTAGCGGGCGTGCCCATCCTGAGTTGGCGAAAGGCATCTGCTCCTATCTGGGTATTCCCTTAGGGCAGGCGACCGTCTTCAAGTTCAGCAACGACAACACATTCGCCCAGTTCCTGGAGAACATCCGTGGGCGGGATGTGTTCCTTGTTCAGCCCTTCGCTTACCCAGTGAACGATACCATTATGGAACTCCTCATTATGATAGACGCTGCCAAGCGGGCCTCGGCGGGGCGCATCACTGCTGTTATCCCCTATTACGCCTATGGACGCACCGATAAGAAGGATCAGCCCCGTGTCCCCATTACCGCCCGCCTCATTGCAGACCTGCTCACCGTTGCCGGCGCCCACCGGGTCTTGACAGTCGACCTCCACTCGGAGCAAATTCAGGGGTTCTTCAACATTCCCGTAGACGAACTCTCGGCCCGCCCCTTGCTGACCCGCTACATTCGGGAGAAGGGGCTGGAGAATATGGTGGTGGTAGCGGTGGATATCGGCATCAGCAAGCCGGCCCGGAACATGGCCCAGCGCTTGGGCGTGCCCCTGGCCATTATTGAGAAGCGTCGGCTGGGCAACCTGGAGCGCACCGAATCCCTGAATGTCATTGGTGATGTCAAGGGGAAAGTGGCGGTTACCCTGGACGACGAGATAGACACCGCCGGGTCTCTTATGTCGGCGGTGGAGGCGCTCCTGCGCGCGGGCGCACGGGAGATCTACGCCTGCGCTACGCATGGGGTGTTCTCCGGGCCGGCTATAGAGCGCATCAACGCCAGTGCCGTTAAAGAGGTGGTGGTAACCGACACCCTGCCTCTCCCGCCGGAGAAGCGCAGCCCGAAGATCACTGTGCTCTCGGTTGCGCCCTTGTTGGGGGAGGCGATACGGCGCATCCACGAGGGCCTATCGGTGGGGGCGATGTTCGCCGAGTAGGGCTGTGGGGGCTAGGAGGGGGGCCATAAAGGGCCGGCTGGCGTTACGGTGGAACCCTTAGCCAATACCGCCACGAGGCCCACGACAGCCCCCACTGCCAGAAGGGCAACAAGTAGAGCAACCCCAAACAGGCGGAAGCCTCTTCGTGCCTTGCCCTTGTGGATAGACGCAGGGCGAGTGGGCTTTCCCATGACACCCCCCCCTCGCCCACGGGCCATTTCCATTCTAGTGCTTAGAGGGGTCGGGTGCAAGGCCCCCTGCTAGAAGTAGGGCATTCCACGCCTCCAGCGTGGCGGGGTGCAGAGGGCTCCCGCTTTCCACAAGGCGTTGTATTTGCCATTGCAGGTAGACCAGCAGGGCCGTGTTCACGTCCCGGCGGGCCAGGTTCGCTACCTTCTGGAGCAGGGGATGAGGCTGGGGGTGCTTCCCTTCGTCCAGTTTGTCCGCCAGGAAGACGACCTTCCCCACGGGGGTCAGGGCTGGATGGGCCGTGGAGTGCCAGCGCACGGCGTCCAGCACCTCCGGGTCATGGATGCCCATGTCCCGCAGGCGCTCCGCTGCTACGGGGCCATGCAGAAGCAGGGGGACTGCCTCTTCTACGGGATGGATGGCCAACTCCCGGTGGCGTGCCTCGTGCAGGAGGGCAGAAGGCGGTTCCGCCCGACAGAGGTCGTGGGCCAGGGCGGAGAGAGACGCCTTCTCCCCATCCACACCGAGAAACTGGGCTAACTCTCGGGCGATGGAGGCGGTGCGAAGAAGGTGGTCCTGCAAACCCTGGGGGAGCCGACCAAGGGCCTCCTGCAACGGAGTGGGGATAGACGCCATGCTTAGCCCAAGGGGCCGAGCCGTTTGCCCCCCAGCAGGTGGAGGTGCAGATGGGGCACTTCCTGGCCGGAGTTGGAGCCCTGGTTCACCACGATACGGTAACCTGTGGCCCCCAGCCCTTCCCGCTTGGCCATCTCTTCGGCAACGGTGAACAGGTGTCCCACCATCGGCTCAAAGGACTCGGTCAAGTAGGTGAGGTAGGTAAAGTGGCGGGTGGGGATAATGAGCAGATGCACCGGCGCACGGGGGTGGATATCACGGATGACGAAAGCCTGACCGTCGTCGTAGAGGATGGTGCTGGGCACCTGCCGGTGATAAATCTTGCAGAAGATGCAGTCCTGGGGCATAGACGTGTGCCTCCTTAGGGCTGGTAGGAATATTGTAGCATACCCCTTCTCCAGGCCCCCAGGAAAGACGGGTGGCGACCCGGAGGGGATTCGAACCCCCGATCTCCGCCGTGACAGGGCGGTATGTTAGTCCGCTACACCACCGGGCCACCCATGTTTATGCTAGGGGCAGTGCCCCTCGGGTGTCAACGGGTTGCGAGGCATCCTGGCAGACACGCTAGCGAAGAGAGGGGAACAACCCTAGACGCGCCCCTGCAAAAAGGAGCACAGCCACATACCCCTTCCACGGCCCCCACCGCTCCGCCAGCATCCGCGCCTCCTCTGCGCTCAGAGGGGAACCGTGATTATACAAACGGGCCAGGAGACGCTGAAGCGCCAGGTCGCCCGCCGGGAAGACCTCCGGGCGCCCCAGTCCACGCAAGAGGACCCATTCCACCGTCCACCGGCCTATCCCTCGTAGGGGAGTAAGGCGTGCCTCCACCTCCGGGGAAGGGGAGTAGGCCAGCGCCTCTAGGGGAAGAGAGCCTTCAACCGCCTGGCGGGCGATGTCCAGGATATACTCGGCCTTGCGTTGGGAAAGGCCCACCTCCCGTAACCCCTTTACGCCCGTCTCCCATAAACGCTCTGGGGAGGGAAAGGCCCGCCATACCTGTCCGTCCCAGTCCATCGGCTCCCCGAAGCGCTCCACCAGGGCGGTGCGGATACGCCGTGCTACCACTGAGGAGACTTGCTGTCCACAAATGGCGAACACCAAACCTTCAAACACGCTGGGCATGCGTGGCGGGTGGAGGCCATATAGGGCGGGAAGGAGGGGCCTCAAGGTGTGGTCCTCTTGCAGGCGGGTGTAGAGGGGGCGTAGATCGGCATCGGTGTGAAGGATCCAAGAGGCCCGCTCCACTGCCCAGGCGATGTCCTCTTGTGCGAGGGTGGGGGCAACCACCTGGATACGCAAGAGGGGGTGGTTCGGGTCCTCTGGGGAGGAGGAACCGGCCACCTGGAGGAGGACAGGGCGCCCATTGCGCACCAGGAGGCGGGAGTAAACACCGTTCTGGAACCTATCGGCTCCCACCTGGCCCTGGAAGTAGGTCTGGTAGCCGGCGGTCAGGGCAAGGCTAAAGGGTGGAGTAGGGGCGAGGCGCCCTTCCCAGCGCTCCAAGGGGGTTAGCCCTCCAAGAATCCTCGGAGCATCCTACTGCGGGAGGGGTGGCGCAGTTTGCGCAGGGCCTTGGCTTCTATCTGGCGGATGCGCTCTCGGGTGACGTTGAAGGCACGCCCCACCTCCTCCAGGGTGCGAGCACGACCGTCACGAAGCCCAAAGCGCATCTCCAGGACACGGCGCTCCCGATCGCTCAGGGTGTCGAGGGCTTTACGCACCGCCTCCCGCATCAACTGTTGGGCGGCGGCCTCCAGCGGCGGGGGGATCGCACGGTCTTCAATGAAGTCGCCCAGATGGGAATCCTCCTCTTCGCCGATGGGCATCTCCAGGGAGACAGGTTCCTGGGCGATACGGAAGATGTCCTCCACCCGCTCCTGGGTGAGGTCCATGCGCCGTGCCAGGTCTTCGGCTGTCGGCTCCCGCCCCGTCTCCTGCACCAGACGGCGCTGTTCCCGGGTCATCTTGTTGATGGTCTCAACCATGTGCACCGGGATGCGGATGGTGCGGGCCTGGTCGGCGATGGCACGGGTGATGGCCTGGCGGATCCACCAGGTGGCATAGGTGGAGAACTTATAGCCTTTCCGGTAGTCAAACTTCTCCACCGCGCGCATCAGCCCGATGTTGCCCTCCTGCACCAGGTCCAGGAGGCTCATCCCCCGGCCGATGTATTTCTTGGCGACGCTGACCACCAGGCGCAGGTTGGCCTCGGTAAGATGCTTCTTGGCCCGCTCCCCTTCCGCCACAATGCGGGAGAGGTGGGCATCCAAGGTGGCATCCAGAGGCTCCAGGGCCTGGCGCACCCGAGTCTCGTCCTCCACCCATTGGCGCAACTCCTCCAGGGTGCGGTCCTTCCCCACGGCCTCTACCGCTTCCCGAGGCAGGAGACGGCTATTGAGGGAGAGGCGGATAATCGCCTGTTCCACATCCGCCTGGGTAACTTGCAGGATGTCGAGGATGTGGCGGACGACCTCGTCGGCGGTGGCGCGTGCCCTCTCCCACTCCTGTTGGCGGGCTCCCTGAGGTGTGGGGGGCGCAGGGGGAGGGGGCTCGGCGCTGCCAGGGACGGGAGCGGGGCCGGTAGCGCTCTGAGTGCGCCAAGCGTCCAGCACCTTGCGCACCTTGGGATGGTGGGCCAAGGCGTTGGGGATGGGGGGCATGGGGAGGTCCAGCACCCCTACCCAGGTGCGCACCACCTCGGGCTGTGCGGTGGCGATAAGGCCCATGGCCTCCGCCAGGAGAGCAGGGAAGACTTGGGCCTTGTCCTGCTCCGGGTTCTTGCGGAAGGCCCGCCGGACGCACCCCTGCACCTTGCTGACGGTTTTCCCCAGTTTTATCTGCAGGGCCTCGGTGAGGGCCTTGACCACCGGGGTGGGCATGGTGTGGTCAAGAACCTCCCGCAGGGCCGGCTCCCTTACGATGCGCTCCAGGGTGAGGGGTGCCGACAGGCCCAGATGTTGGGCAAGGGCTTGGACAAGGGGTTGGGCCAGGGAAAGCCGGCGGAGCATCTCCCGCACCACCTGCCACGCCTGCGGGGGACGGCCGTCGGGGGTGGTGAGGGCCTGGCGCAGAGCCAGGATGTGGTTCTGGCTTTCCATCCGCTGGGCCAGTTCCTGCTCGTCCTTTGCCGTGAGGAGGGCAACACGGCCGATCTCCCGTAGATACATGCGGACGGGGTCTTCCAGGGCCTCGGCGTCCTCTAACTCCTCTTCTACCTCCAGCCCCGCCTCCTCCTCCAGTTCCTCCTCGGTGGGCCCTTCCTCCCACAGGTCCCGAACGGCAGGGGTATGGGGGGCTTCCGGTTCCACCTCCTCTGCCGGTTGAAGAGGGGTCCCCCCTATGGGCAGGGGGATGCTGGGCAAAGGCTTCTCCCCTTCCAGGGGAGGCTCCTCGGGCTCGCCTATAGGCGATCCCTCCTGGGGGATACCCTCCGCCTCTAGTGAGAGGGGCTCAAAAGGGGGTTCGGATGGACGACGCTTTTTACCGGGCATGGCGGTGCTCTCTTCACCTCGTGGTTCTCCCTTCCCGCTGGGCCGTTTCCCAGAACACCTGGCGGAGACGGCGGTTCACCTCCAGGGCGTCCTGGGGAGGGGGATGGGCCTGGAGGGCCTCCGCCTCTCCCAGTTTCATCTCCCGGAGACGGCGCTCCTCCAGACGGCGCACCGCCTCTGCTACCGCTTGTTGGCGTTCCTTCACGTCGGCTGGGGGGAGGTCTCGCCCCAGGAGGCCCTGCACATGGGAGTGAAGCGGGTCGGGGAGCGTCCGCAGAGCATCTTCTAGTATAGCGTATTGCTGAAGAGCGGTAAAGACCTCCCGGTTCTCGGTGCGGTGGAAGTGGTCAGGGGTCAGGGAATGAGCCAGAGGCCGCAGGTCGGGGTAGTGCAGGAGCAGGGCCAGGAGATAGGATTCCACAGGCTCGTCCAGGGCGTTGGCGATAGCCTTGCCTTCCTCGGGAGTGGGGCGTGGGCTTCCCACAGGGCGCGCCGGCCGTGCGGCCAGGAGCACATCCCGGCGCACCCCCAGGAGGCGGGCAAGGCGCTCCAGCGCCTGCTCCTGCTCAAAGGGGTTGGGTAAGGCAAAGACCAGGGGAAGCACCCGCTCCGCCAGGGCCTGCTTCCCCTGGGAGGTGGAGAGGTCTACCCGCTGGGGCAGGATACGCAGAAGGAAGTCCAAAGCGCTCTCGGCCCCGGCCACGGCACGCCTCCACGCCTCGGGGTCCTGGCGGACGAGTTCGTCGGGGTCCTGGCCTGAGGGGAGCAGGGCGATGCGCAGGGAGACCTGGGGGGCCTGGTAAAAGGCGAGGCCGCGGGCGGTTCCCACGCTGGGGCGTTCCAATAAGCGCCAGGCACTCTCCAGGGTGCGCAGGGTCGCCTCCTGGCCGGCGGCGTCAGGGTCAAGCGCAATGACAACAGTGGGAGCCAGGTTCTGGAGCAGGCGGGCCTGCCTCTCGGTGAGGGAGGTGCCCATGCTGGCCACCACATTGGTAAACCCCGCCTGGTGCAAAAGGAGCACGTCGAAATAGCCCTCCACCACCGTCACCAGGCCCTCTCGGCGGGCCGGCTCGCTGGCCAAGTGGATGCCGTAAAGGGCACTCCCCTTGTCAAAGATGGGAGTGCGGGGGGTGTTGAGGTATTTGGGTTCCGAGCCATCCAGACTGCGCCCCCCAAAACCGATAGGGCGCCCCTGCTGGTCGGCGATGGGGAAGAGGAGTCGCCCCAGGAACAAGTCGCGGGTGTAGCCATCCTCCTGAGCATAGAGCAGACCGGCCTGTTCCAGCAGGTCCTCCCGATAACCCTGCCCCAAGAGGTGGCGCTTGAGGGCGTCGCCCGTTCTGGGCGCCAGGCCTACCTGGAAGCGTCGGATGGTCTCGGCCTGCACACCTCGGCGGAACAAGTAATCCCGTGCCGGGCGGGCCTCCTCGCTGGTGAGGAGGTGCTGATGGTAGAAGCGCACCGCCTCGGCGGTGGCCTGGTAAAGGGGTTCGTGGGCCGAAGTGGGGATGCCCTGCCGAGGGGGGAGAGGGAGGCCTACCCGCTGGGCCAGCAGGCGCACTGCCTCCCCAAAGGAAATGCGCTCTATGCGCATCACGAAACTAAAGACATCGCCCCCCTGTGCGCACGCCCCAAAACACCGCCAGGTCTGCCTATCGGGGAAGACGAAGAAGGAGGGGGTGCGCTCGGCATGGAAGGGGCAGAGGGCCTTATAGCCCTTCCCCGCCCTTTGCAAGGAGATATAGGAAGAGACCACCTGGACGATGTCCAGGCGCTGGCGCAGGTCGTCAAGGAAAGCCACTTCCCTTGCCCCTTATAACCGCATCCAGCGCACCCCCTGGCCAATGCCAGGGCGCAGACGCTCCGCTGTCATGATAGCGAACTGGTCGGTCATCCCGGCCACATAGTCCGCCGCACGGCGTTCCGGGGGATCGTCTGTAGAGCCGTCCTGGGGCAGGAGGTGGGGGTGCTGGACATAATAATGAAAGAGGAAGGCGACGATATCCCTTGCCCGCCGGGTTTCCGGCGTGCGTCCCAGGGGGAGATAGACCCGCTCAAACATAAACTCCCGAAGGGTGACCACCGCCCGATGCATTTCGGGGGTGAGGGTGATGCGGGGGGCAACACCCGGCGGGAGGGGCACCTCTCCCGAAGCGGCCCAGGAGGCTTCTACCACAGCGCCTACCAGACGCTGGGTGCGTTGGGCGGGGTCCAGGCCCACCAGTGCCAGGGGGATAGGGGGTAACTCCTCCGGGCGGAGCACCCCAGCCCGCAGAGCATCCCGCAGGTCGTGGTTCAGGTAAGCCAGGGCGTCGGCCAGACGGACCACTTGGGCCTCCAAGGTCATGTCGTCGGCTGGCTCGGCCAGGAAGTCGCCCCGGGGCTTGGAGTGGGCCAGGATGCCCTGGCGCACCTCCTGGGTGAGGTTCAAGCCCTGGCCCTGCCGTTCCAGGCGCTCCACGATGCGCAGGCTCTGCTCGGCGTGGCGAAAGCCCCCCGGCAGGAGGCTATTGAGCACCTCTTCTCCCACGTGGCCAAACGGTGTATGGCCCAGGTCGTGGGCGAGGGCGATGGCCTCTACCAAGTCCTCGTTGAGGCCCAGGGCACGGGCGATGGCCCGCCCCATCTGAGAAACCTCCAGGGTGTGGGTAAGGCGGGTCATGTAGTGGTCGCCCAGGGGGGCCAGGAAGACCTGGGTCTTGTGCTTGAGCCGCCGGAAGGCGTTGGTCTGGATGATACGCTCCCGGTCCCGCTGGAACTCGGTGCCCCAGGGGGGCGGGTCCTCCGGCACATCACGATGGGCAGAGGCGCTCCGGCAGGCATAAGGAGAGAGGGCCTCTTCCCCGGCCAACAGACGCTGGCGGATGCGTTCCTGGATGCTCACAGGCCTATTGTAGCGTAGGAGTGTGCTATACTGCACCTAAAGACGCCGGGGGTGTCCATGGATAGGCAGGCTATCCGTATGGCGGTGCGCCAGCGCTATGCCCGGCGTGCGCAGGGGGCGGGGTGCTGTGGAGGAGAGACCATTCCGAAGGTAAGCGCCCTTTACAGCCCCCAGGAGGTTAGTGGTTTGCCGAGCGAGGTGCTGGCGGTTGCGGCTGGGTGTGGGAACCCCACTGCCATCGGTGCCCTCCACCCGGGGGAGGTGGTGCTGGATCTCGGCAGTGGTGGGGGGATTGACTGCTTCCTCTCGGCTTTTCGGGTGGGCCCGGGGGGGCGGGTAATCGGAGTGGATATGACGCCGGAGATGGTAGAACTAGCGGAGCGCAATCGCCGGCGCCTGGGGCTTGTGCAGGTATCCTTTGTGCTGGGGATATTGGAGGCATTGCCTTTGGCGTCGTCCTCGGTGGATGTGGTCATTTCCAACTGTGTCATCAACCTGTGTCCGGATAAAGGGGTGGTGTTTCGGGAAATGGCTCGGGTGCTGAGGCCAGGGGGGCGGGCGTATATTGCGGACGTGGTAGCACGGGAGGCTCTGCCCGAAGCGATGCGGAGGGACCTGGCGTCGTGGAGCGCCTGCATCGCCGGGGCAGAGCCTATGGACCGGTTCCTTGCCCTTCTGGAAGGGGCAGGGCTACGGGTGCACTGTGCCCGGCCTCAGGGTCCCGAGTGTGCCGAAGGCCCCGGGCCGAGGGTTTCCCCGGTCTTCAGCCTGGAGGTGGAGGCGAGGAAGCCCCTCTAGCGGACGGCCGTGGGGGCGTGGCTCTCCAGAGCGTCCAGGCCTCGCCGGACGGAGTTCAGCGCCCCGGAGAGGCTTTCCTCCAGGCGGTAAAGGACTTCCTGGGCATAACGGCTGGCCTCGGTAATGCGTTGCTCGGCGACCGCCTGGGCATCGGCCAGGATGCGCTGGGCCTTGCGCTGGGCATCGGCCACCAGCATATCCGCACGGCTCTTGGCATCGGCCAACACCTCCTCTGCCTTGGCGTTGGCCTGCTTCATGATTTCGCTCTGCTCCAGGCGGGCCTGGCTCTCCCGCTCGGCGTCGGCCTTGATTTTGCGGGCCTCCAGCAGAGCGGCGTTGATGACGCCCTCCCGGCGGGCGAGTATCTCTTGCGCCTCCTGGACGTCCTTGGGGACGGCCAGGCGCAGGTGGTCAATCAGTTCCAGCACCCTCTCCGTGTCCAGGATGACCTTCTTGGTAGCGGGGACACGGGGGCTGGTGGTGATTAGGGTCTCCAGACGGTCAATAAGGCCGAGGATCTCCACGGCGTCCTCCTTTCATCGATGGCTGTGCGCCAGCCTCTTCTACGGCCGACGATGTCGGCCGACCTTTCCCTATGGTGCTGTGCTCCGGGCGTGCCCCCTTATGTGCGGGGCCTGCCCAGGCGTTCCCGCAGTGCCCGCTCCACGTGAGGGGGCACCAGGCTACTGATGTCTCCCCCCAGAGAGGCCACCTCTTTCACCCGGGTGGCACTGAGGAACTGCCACTCTAGGGAACTCATGAGGTAAATGGCCTCTACCTCTGGGGCCAGTTTCTTGTTCATCAGGGCCATTTCAAACTCATATTCAAAGTCGGAGCCCGCCCGTAGGCCCCGCACCAGCACGGGGGTGCCCAGCCGGCGGGCACAGTCCACCACCAATCCCCGGAAAGAGACTACGCGCACTTTTGGCATTTCGGCTACCGCCTCCTGCATCATGCGGACCCGCTCCTCGGTAGAGAAGAGCAGGGTTTTCGGCGGGGTGTCGTAGACGGCGACAATCACCTCATCAAACAGGCGGACTGCCCGTGTAATGATGTCCAGATTGCCATTGGTAACCGGGTCAAACGTCCCGGGGTAAAGTGCTTTCACCATGGGCGTCTCCCCCTCGCATATATATTGAAATCATCGTATCCCCGTAACGGCGCTGTTTCCAGAGGCCCAGAGGTCCCGCCACACGCGGGAGGGGACGATGTTTGCTGTGCTCTACCACGACCACGGTCCTTTCCCCGATGAGGGGGGAGGAGGCCAGCGCCTCCAGGAAGGCTTCCAGCGCGGGGTAGGCGTAGGGTGGGTCAAGGAGCACCAGGTCATAGGGCCCCGGCAGGCGATGGAGCGCCTGTTCGGCACGCATGGGGAGGACCCGCGCTCTTTTATCCAGAGAGAGGTGGGCCAGGTGCTGGCGCAGGGCGTGGGCAAGCCGTCGGTTGGCCTCCACAAAGTCGGCTGAAGAGGCTCCGCGCCGCAGGGCCGATATGCCCAGGGTGCCCGTCCCCGCAAAAAGGTCCAGAACCCGGGCGCCGACGACCCGATCCCCCAGGAGGGAGAAGAGGGCTTGCACGACCCGGCTGGCCGTGGGGCGGAGCCCACCACCGCGCAGGCGGCGCGGAGCATTCTCTTCAGCCACCAGCACCCATCTACTCCTGGAAGGGCTGTTGCTGGGTCTGCCCTTCCTTGCTGTTGACCCCCGGAGGGGGTAGAGACATCGCTACCAGGCTAGACCATGGTCTATACTCTTGTAAAGGCCTTTTCCCACCCTTTTTAGGCCGATAGATGCCCTCCGCCCAGCCCCGAAATGGGGCAAAGTGGCCGGGTGCCTTGACCTTGGAGGGAGGCTCGGGGGACTAGTCCTTCCCCTCTGCCAGGATTCGGGCTAGGTGCACCAGGGTGCGCACTCCGAACCCAGTCCCCCCCTTGACATAATACCCCGTTTCCCTGTCGCTCAGGAAGGTGCCCGCGATGTCCAGGTGCACCCAGGGGGTGTCTTCGGCGAACTCCCGGATAAAGTAGGCGCCGGTGATGGAGCCTGCGCCTCGGCCGGTGCCCGTGTTGCGGATGTCCGCTACCTCGCTCTTGATGAGGTCCCGATACTCGGTGTCCATAGGCATCTGCCAGAAGCGTTCCCCGCTCCTTTCCCCCGCCTTGAGCACCTGATCGGCCAGGGCCTGGTTGTTGGTGAAGAGGCCCGCCCGCAGGTTGCCCAGGGCGACCACAATAGCGCCCGTAAGGGTGGCCACGTCCACCAGGCGCTTTAGCCCCAGACGCTGGCGTGCATAGCAAAGAGCATCGGCCAGCACCATGCGCCCCTCGGCATCGGTGTTGATGACCTCTATGGACTTGCCGTTCATCGCCCTGACCACATCGCCGGGCCTGGTGGCGCCACCCCCGGGCATGTTTTCGGTGGCGGGGACGATGGCGGTAGCATTCAAGGGGACCTTCAGCGCAGCGACGGCCTTGAGGGCGCAGAGGACGGCAGCGCCTCCCGCCATATCCCCCTTCATCTCCTCCATCCGCTCCGCTGGCTTCAGTGAGATGCCGCCGGAATCAAAGGTGATGCCCTTGCCGATAAGGCCCAGATTGCGGTCGGGGTGCGCCGGGTCCCCTTGGTAGGAGAGGATGATGAACTTGGGGGGCTGGTGGCTTCCCCGTGCCACGGCCAGGTAGGCCCCCATGCCCAGGGCCTCGCACTGCTCCCGCTCCAGGATATCCAGTTTCAGGCCATGCTGGGTGGCAATGGTGTGAGCCACTTCCGCTAAACGGGTGGGGGTAAGGCGGTTCGCCGGCTCGTTGACCAGGTCTCGGCAGAGGGCGGTGGCTTCCGCCAGAATCTTCCCGACCTCTACGCCCGCCTGCACCTCGGGGATTTTCCCCCGGTCGGCCTCCACGATCTCCAGGGTCTCCAGGGCGGTCTCGTCTTTCTCGGAGGTTTTGAGGGCGGTGAAGGCATAGGTGCCCAGGAGCGCGCCCTCCGTCAGGGCCATTGCGGAATCATGGGGCGCAAGACCTCCTATGCCTGCGCTGTGGAGGATGGTGGCGGCCCGGCGAATGCCCTTCCCCTTCAGGAAACGGCACGCCTCAGCGGCGACCTGGCGCACCGTGTCCAGGGTGAAGTCTTGCTGTTTGCCCAGGCCCACCACCAGCACCCGTTTGGCCGGAAGGCGGCCGAAGGTGTGTAGGAGCACCGTTTCCCCTTTCTTCCCCTTACACTCCCCCTCGGCGATCAGGGTGGAGATAAGGCCCCCTAAGGCACGGTCCACAGCGCCTGTGGCGCCTCCGGGGCGTGTAACACCCTCAAAGAGGTTCACCACGATGGCGTCGGTCGCCTGCTGGGTAATGTCGCCGTGCACAACCCGAATATCCATGTCTCCCCCTTTTTTCCTTTTACCTGCCGCCTGACATACGGCGCACCAGGCGGGCTATTTTTTCCAGGACCGGGGTAATATCCCGCGAAGTATCCACTACGAAGTGGGGCCGGTGGGGGCGTTCGGCGGTGGCCCGCATCCGTAAGTAGACCTCCCAGGTGGCGTCGGAGAGGTCGGTGGAGTCTTCCCGGCGCATGCGCTTCTCCAGGCGCTGACGCACCACCTCCTCCGGGGCCTCAACCCACACCAGGATAAGGGACGCTCTGGTGCGCTCGGCGATGGCGTAAAGGGGTTCCCGATGGGTCTCCTGCAGGTTGGTGGCATCTAAGAGCACGGGGATGCCCCTCTGCAGGTGCTCCTCCACCAGGGCGTGGATGGCGCGGAAGAGGCGGGTGCTCTCGGCGAGGGAGTGAGTGGGGGTGCCGAAGAGGGCCTTGCGCAGGGCGTCGCTCTCCATGAGGAGCACAGGGACGCGCTGAGCAAGCCGTCGGCTGAAGGTGGATTTCCCCGAGCCGGGCAGACCGCTGACCACAATGAGGTAAGGGTGAGCGAGGGGCGCCGGTGCCGGGGGCAGGCTGGCCCGAAGGGTAGCCAGGTCTTCGGCGAGAAAGGCTTCTTTCACCATTCCACACGCCATGATAGCAGGAGTCTTCCCAGCGGGAGGTTACAGGTCTGCAGAGGGCAGGGGGTCGTCTCTGTAGAAGGCGACTCCCAGCAAACCTGGACCCGTGTGGGCGCCAATCACAGGGGTAAAGAGGGTTACCAACAGTTGGGTGCAGGTGAAGCGTTCTAGGATGCGCTGGCGGAGGCCCTCTGCCTCCTGGGGGGCGTTGGCGTGCATGACGATGACCCGCAGGGGGCCTGACCCCACCCGCTCCTCCATAATGGCCAGGATGCGTTCCAGGGCTCGGGCCTTAGTGCGGGGGCGTTCCAGAAGGTGCACCTCGCCGTGGCGGATATCCAGAATGGGCTTGATGGAGAGGAGGTCCGTGGCCCACAAGGCCACTTTGGGCACCCGCCCCCCTTTCCACAGGTAATACAGGGTCTCCAGGACGCCCAGGAAATGCACCTGCTCTATGACCCGCCGGGCGTGGGCCGACACCTCTTCCAGGGGCGCACCGCAGTGGGCCTTTTCGGCCGCTGCTAGGACCACCAGAGCCTCCCCCCCGCCCGCCGTCTGCGTGTCCAGCACCTGAATGCGCAGATGGGGGAGGGCGTCTCGGGCCAGGTCAACGGCTGCCAGGGCGGTATAATAGGTGGCGCTGAGGCGTGAGGCCAGGGTGAGGCAGAGCACCGAGGAAGCCCGTTGACCCGCGAGCCGGAAGGCCTCCAGAAAAGCGCCGGGACGAGGGGCAGAGGTCTTGGGGGGCTCCGCAAGGGAAGGCATCATACGGTATAGGGCCTCCGCTGTGATGTCCACCCCGTCACGGTAAACTCGCCCGTTGATGGTCAGTTCCAGGGGCGTGGCGAGGATACCCCATCGCTCCAGCACCTCCCGGGGGAGGGAGATGGTGCTGTCGGCGACGATGGCTACCTGGGGAGAGCTGCCCATACCCTCTCCTGCGTGCAGAGAGGAGCCGTGGCGTGGCAAGCACCTCTAGGCCGGGCGATGGCGCTCTTCACGACGGCTCCGTCGCCAGTCCAACCAGGGTGGTAGGAGTAACACCAGCAACGCCAGCACGAGAGCGGTCAGCCCGGGAGCGGTGAAGGGGCTGGGCGTGTAACTCATAGCAAGGAAAAGAGCGAGAACGGGGAGGCCCAGGGCGATAGCCCCCACTTTCAGATGGCGTGCCCCCAGGCGATACACGGTGGTGGTCAAGCCCGCCAAGCCTAGGAAAGCCAGGGCGGTGGGGCCGGCCGACCAGCGGAGCCAGGTGGCATCGTAGGCGAAAGGCCCTCCGTGCTCCTGGAGGAAAGCGCCCCACCCCGCCAGGAAGGGGAAGGGCAGGAGGGCGATGGTAAGGTAAAGCCAGTCTCGGGCGAGAAAGCGTCCAATGAGGCTGGACAGGAACCATATGACCCCCGGCAAAAGAGCGAGCATAGCCCAATAAACGGGGGGGTCCAGGGGCGCCACACGCCCCCGTATGGCGTCCACCACACCGCCCACCAGGGCTAAGGCAACTGCGAGGCCTGCCGTAAAGGGGAGGACCAGGGCGTAGCCCATCCAAGGATAGACCCACTCCGGCTGGCCTCTGCGCCACGCCAGCATACTGATAACCGTGGCCCCGGCCAAAAGCCCCGCCACTACGCCAGGGGAGGCCCACCCGTGGGTCAGGAAGACAAGGCTGGCCACGACGTGGGGGAGGGCAGCCAGAGCGGTGGTGGGCCAGGGGGCACGGGCGTGGACAGCGTAGAACTCCCGGGCCACAAGGCGGGTGTCACCCAGTTCGTGCAGGGCCTGGCGCACCGCCTGGTCCCGGGGAAGTCCCATCTCCATCAACTCGGCAGTGCGGTCCTCCAGGTGGGCCTCCAGTTCCCGCAGGATCTCCTGGGCTTTGCTGGGGGCGATGCGCAGGCGCCTCCGCAGGTCGTGGAGGTATGCACGCGCCTCCGGGAGCATTCCTACCCCCTAAACTTGCTCAGGGAGGATCACCAGGGATACCGCACGGGCGAAGGCTAGCCATTCCCGCTGAAGGGTGTCTAGGTATTTGCGCCCTTTCTCGGTGATGTAATAGTAACGACGCATCTGCCCTGAAGGGGAGGGCTCCCAGCGCCCTTCCACCAGGCCCGCCCGCTCCATGCGGTGGAGGGCGGGGTAAAGGGTCCCCTCCCGAAAGGAGAAGTAGCCCTGGCTTCGCCTCTCCATCTCCTTCACAATCTGGTAGCCGTATTTGGGGCCGGAGGCCAAGAGGGAGAGGAGCAGGGTCTCGGTGCTCCCTTTCAGCAGTTCCCGTCGGGACACGGCAGCCTCCTTCCTGCTCCTGCACTGGCAGAAGGGTATTACCTCGCCATATTATGCCCTGTGCAACACGATGTAGTCAAGGGATAGGAGCCCGTGTTACAGTCCCCCAGCAGCCGCCCCTCTTGACAGGATGGGCGGTGGGTGCTAACCTGTTGAACAATGGCGATGCTGAGTTCTCATCGGGAGGTCCCCAGCGCAGTTCGCCGCCGCAGGGGGGTTATGGCAGGGCTCCCCTGGGCGCACTGCGCTACCCTCTGCTAG